>JBBAWP010000029.1:0-13112 GCA_040397155.1 Candidatus Limnocylindrus sp. | reverse complement strand
AAGAGGAGCTGCGCGCCCGCCCATCCGCCACTCGGATGGAGTGCCACGATCCGAGCCGCCTCCCAGCCGGTGAGCGCTTTCGACGTCGCCCAGGCGGCGGTCTGGGTGAACGGAAGTTCGGCGATCTCACCCGCGGCGTAGGCCTGTTCGAGCCGCGCACCCCACGCCTCTGGCGCTTCGCGAAGGATCACGATCTGGTCACTCATGCGGTAAGGGTACGCGCCCCGCTAGGCTTGTGCGCGTGACGCCAACTCCACCGCTCCCGCCGATCGCGCTCGACCCTGAAGGGGTGGTCTTTGATATGGATGGCGTGCTCTGCGATAGCGAGCCGCTCTGGGCCGACGCGCGGTTTGCCGTTGCCGAGGCGCTCGGCAGCAGCATCACGATCGACGACTTCCACGCCTTCTACGGCTCCAACACGTTGCAGTGGAGCGCAGGGATGGCGAAGCTCTTCAACTACCCAGATCCCGCGCACGTTGCGCGCCTCACCATTGACCACCTTCTCAACGCGTATCGAAACGGCGCCATCCGGCCGATCCCGAGCGGGATCGCTGCACTGCGTCGTGCAGCGGCGCGTGGACCCGTTGCGGTTGCATCAGGGAGCCCGCGCGAAGTGATCGGCACCGTTCTGGAGATCCTCGGACTCAGCGACGTAGTTCGCGAGTACGTCAGTTGCGACGAGGTGGCTGGCGGCAAGCCGCTCCCCGATGTGTATCTGGAGGCATGCCGACGAATCGGGATCACCCCAGAACGTTCTCTCGCGATTGAAGACTCACTCGCAGGCGCGCGAGCAGGCAAAGCGGCAGGGATGACCGTTGTCTTGGTGCCGCTCGATGGCGCACCGTCATCAGCCGGCGCCGACGCGTACGCAGACGTGATCCTTACGAGTCTCGATCAACTCCCACTCGCCGAAGGCGGCGCGTAGCGAAGCGATTAGCTCTTTGCGATGCCGACCTTTGCGCCGAGCGTATCGTTGGAAGGCTCGATCAGGTAGCTGCCATCGTCAAAGATGATCACAGGAATTGACTTTGCTCCGGTGAGCTTCTCAATCATCTCCTTTGCCGCGGCATCCGCATCAACATCCACGTAGGTGTATGTGACGCCGTGCGCGTCGAGGTAGCCCTTGGAGCGCCTGCAGTCACTGCACCAGTCCGCGCCGTACATCGTGATCTTCTTCTCGTCTGCCATCGCACCCTCACTCGCTTCGGCCAGCGGCGCCAGCCCTTGCAGAGAGCGTAGCGCGTGCGCATGCTTGCGTGAGAGGGCGTACGCTACGAGCATGGCAACTGCTCGGATGCTCGGATTCACCGCCCTCGTCGCTGCGGAGTGGGTTCGTGGGATCGGACTGGTTGCCGCAGGCGCCCTCACCTACGGGCTCCTCGGCGGCGTGATGCCGCCGCCTGGCGGCTTTGATCAACCGGTGGCGATCGCTTCCTTCATCACGATCGCACTTGGAGCCCTTGACCTCCTCCTTGCTGCACTCTTTGCCGCAACCGCGCTGCGCCTCCGCGCACTGAGCCTCCCTGCCGATCGCCCCGTCACCCTTCACGCAGCGTGGAGCACCACCCTCTCGCTTCTGCTGATCGCTGCGGGGAACCCCCTCGTGCCGCAGATCACGATGATCGCGCTTGCGCTCCTCGCCGCCGCCTCCCTGCGCCTCATACGCACCGGCGAGGGCGGGAACGGCTAGACTCCCCCGCATGGTTGGACCGGTCTATTTGACGAAGGCGGGACGTGAGGCGCTCGAAGCCGAGCTGCACGACCTTGTCCACAATCAGCGACCCTCCGTGATCGCGCGCATCAAGGCGGCGAAGGAGCTCGGCGACCTGCGAGAGAACGCCGACTACGAGATCGCTCGCAACGAGCAGAGCTTCATCGAGGGGAAGGTCCTTGAGATCGAAGAGAAGCTGCGCAACGCCGAGATGATTGATGAGAATGCGAGCACCGACCAGGTCGGCCTCGGCTCCACCGTTGAGGTGACTGCGGAGCGAAAGACGCGCACCTACATGATCGTTGGCTCCACCGAGGCGGATCCGAGTGGTGATCCCCCAAAGATTTCAAACGTCAGCCCACTCGGTGCATCACTGCTTGGGAAGAAGATCGGCGAGAAGGTTCAGGTCACCCTGCCAAACGGCGAGAGCGTGGCCTATACGATCAAGAAGATTTCGTAAGCGCGTCGCGGTTCGCGTTCCAGACCCGACCACTCTCGTAGCGCTCCGCCTTCCAGATCGGCACATCCTGCTTGATGGAGTCAATCAGCGCCCGGCTCACAATGTAGGCACGATCGCGATGCGGTGACGCCACCACGGTGATGATGCTGATTGACCCGACTGGGACGCTCCCAACCGCGTGCCAGACGCCAATGCCACCCTCGCCAGCAAGCCCATCGTCAATCAATCGCTCGCAGATGTCGTTAATCTCTGCGAGCGCGTAGGGTTCCGCCGCCTCGTACTCAAGGGCCAGCACCCGTTCACCAGCGAACTGCGCAGCCGTTGCCTCTTCGCCTGGCGCTGGCGTTCCAGGAGAGATCCGTGTGCGTCCAACAAAGACCACGATCGCACCCTCGGAACTCGTCGCAATCTCGGAGATGAGCTGCTCCACGGCGTCGTTTGGCAGCGGCGCGGCGGTGATCTTTACCGAACGCTGCCCCCGGGAGCCGCCACTCGCTGGAGGAAGGAGCGCGATCTCATCGTCCGGATGCACTCGGATCTGCGAAAGGTTGGTATCACGGGCCACTAAAACTCCGTTCAACCCCAGCCGCAGGTGTGGTCGCAGTGCATCGAGCTCGGGCCGTGTGGCGAAGAAGTGATCAACGAGTTGCGCAGCACTTGCACCATCGTCAAGGTTGATCTTGATCTGATCGGCACCCTCACGAGCCCGAAGAATGGCGAAGAGACGGACGCGAACCTGCATTGCTAGACGAGGATACCCGCTCCGAAGAAGAGGCCGCTCGCAAGGATCGTGCCCGTGATCACCGCGCCAAGGTCTATGTAGAGGAGGCCAGTGGCTGACTCCATGGAGCGAGCGCGTGCGGTGCGCCAGCCAGCGTATGTGAGAAGAGCTGGGAAGATGAGTCCAATGAGGAGCCGCAGGATGGCGAAGAAGTCCCAGCCGGCACCGAGTCCGCCCAGCCCCATCAGTTGCCAGATCAAGAAGAGCGCGATCTGCACGGCAACTCCTGCGCCGAGCGCGCGACTGAGCAGCAGGAGTGGCGACTCTGGAAGTTTCGGTGTCACCAGATACCAGTGCGCCAAGATCATGGCGGCGAACGCGCAACCGGTGACATAGGTGAGGATGAGGAGCTGTGACGCGAGCGCGATCGCGATGAGCGGCGTTGTCCCCCAACCGAGCGCCCCGACCAGAATCACGCCAACACCAACCGCGACTGTGATCGCGCCGACGATGCGACCATCGCTCCCGCGGGCGATGCGCAGCGTCCAGAGTGTGGCGAGAGAGGCAACAAGGACGAGGAGGAGGCGACGGAGCGCGTCGAGCTCGGGGCCTGCCGACTGAATCGGTGCCCCAGCCTCTGGCACAGGGAGTGCGCCGTCTGCGAGCCAGGCGAGGAAGGCCCATCCGCCCGCGGCGAAGACGGTAAATCCGCGGTAGCCGCGCGTGGACTCTGCGCGATGGGTGAGCAGGAGGAGCGCGGCAAGTGAGCCAACGGCGAGGGCCACAAGCACCACCCAATTAATGAAGGCGAGGGAACGGGCAATGCTCTCGACGGACATGCAGGGAGCGTAGCACTCACCCGCGGCCCAACCTCCTCGCAGACGGTCCAAGGATCGGCGAGAATAGAGCGATGAGTGATGCATCACGAGCCAAACGCAGAAGTGTGCCGCTCCCTCCTGCACTGAGCACACCGAGTGCAGCGCAGGGTGAGGCCGCGCCAGTAGAGGCGGTGCGTGCGATTGCCGCACTCCTTGGTCGCGCGGCACTCCCCGGATCGGCATCAGGTCCGACGTCGCGTGCCGCGGCAGACGTGGAGACAGTGGGCGAAGTGGATGCGACCCCACGCGGCGATCGCGAAGTTCTGATCACGGGGAGCGTTGCAACGTTGAGCGGCGACGCATACGAGGCGGTCCGAGATGCCCGCAAACGCCAACGTCGCGCGGTCAAGCGAGTGGAGGAAGTACTTGAACGCCTCTCCTCTGACGCGCCCGACGGACTCTCAACCTAGCGCGCAGCGCGCGCTTACTGAGGGTCGGCGAGAACGAGGAGGCGGAGCTCCGTCATCTCTTCAATAGACCAGCGAATACCTTCGCGGCCGAGGCCCGACTCCTTCACGCCGCCGTACGGCATGTTGTCAATGCGATACGTAGGGACGTCATTCACAATCACGCCGCCCACCTCTAGCTGGTCAAACGCCGTGCGCACATGGGCAAGGTCGTTGCTGAAGAGGCCACACTGCAAGCCGAAGCGGCTCTCGTTGACTGACGCGATCACCTTGGCGAAATCGCTGTAGCGCTCAAGGATCACCACAGGGGCAAAGGCTTCGTCACTGCAGATGCGCGCGCTGCGCGGCACGTTGGTGAGGATGGTTGGCGCGAAGAGGCGTGGCTCACTCGCCTTCACGGGTTCACCACCCGAGACGACCCGCGCCCCTGCGGCGACCGCCTCGGCGATCCACTCTTGGGTGCGCTTCGCCGCGCCGTCATCAATGAGTGGGCCAACATCGGTCGCCTCATCGGCTGGGTCGCCCACCTTCAACTGCGCCGCGCCCGCAGCGAAGCGCGTCTCAAAGGCTTCGGCAATTGACTCATGGAGGAAGATGCGCTGCACACTGATGCAGACCTGCCCGGCGTAGGCGAATGCGCCAACGAGTGCGCGCTTCACCGCCCAGTCAAGGTTGGCACTCGCATCCACAATGCAGGCGGCATTGCCGCCAAGCTCGAGAAGGACGCGTCGCTTCCCTGCGCGCGCCTTCATCTTCCAGCCAATCTCTGGTGAGCCGGTAAACGAGAGCAGGCGGAAGCGTTCGTCGTCAACGAGTTTGTCCGCAACGTCGCGCGCGGTGGGGATCACGCTGAGCGCACCTTCTGGGAGACCCGCCTCCGTCATGATCTCCGCCACTTTCAGCATGATCAGCGGGTCCGCTGAAGGCGGCTTCAGGACGATGCTGCAGCCGGCGGCGATCGCTGGCGCCACCTTATGCGCGGCGAGGTTCAACGGGAAGTTGAAGGGACTGATGCCGAGCACTGGGCCAACTGGGAAGCGACGCGTGATGCCGAGGCGCCCTTTGCTTGACGGGGCAAGGTCGAGCGGGATCGTTTCGCCGATCATCCGCTCCGCCTCTTCGGCGGCGAGGCGGAAGGTGAGCGCGCCACGATCAATCTCGGCGCGTGCGTCGCGAATCGGCTTCCCCGCCTCAGCGGAGAGGAGTGCGGCAAGTTCTTCCCTGCGCGCGCTAATCCCCGAGGCGGTCTTGCGCAGAATCTCGGATCGCTCCCATGCGCCGAGCGCACGCATTCGCTCGAATCCGACCTGCGCGCCAATCACCGCGCGTTCCATCTGCTCAGGGCTGGCGAGGAAGGTACTCCCCACCACGCGTCCATCAAACGGAGAACGGATCTCATGTGGGTGCGGCGACTCCTCCCAGGAGCCGGCGACCAAGATCTTCTGTGGTTTCATGCTGGAAGTCTAACGGAGCCGTGCGGCCACTTAGAGCGCTGCGCCGCGCGGATAACTCCCCAAGATGCGCAGTTCGCTCGTCACCGCCGCAAGCTCCCGGAGCACGCCCTGGAGCGCAGGCTCACTCGCCCCAGCATCAAGATCCATCCAGAAGACGTACTCCCAGTCGCCCACTTGGCTCGGTCGCGATTCAAGTTTGCTCATATTCACGCCAGCCGCCGCAAACTTCTGCAAAACCGCAAGCAGCGTCCCCGGCTCATTCCGTACGCCCACCAAGAGGGTGGTGCGCGGCGCACCTGTGCGCGCGCTCAGTTCAGCGGTACTCCCTGAGGTGCGCAGCACCCAGAAGCGCGTGCGGTTCCCTGGATCTCGCTCAATGCCGCTCGCAAGCTCCACCAAACCGTGCAGCTTCGCCGCACGAGGAGAGAGGACGGCGGCCGCATCGCGCTCACTTCGTTCACGGATTGAGGCGCCGGCTCCCGCCGTGTTGTACGTGGAGAGGAGTTGCCACGCTCGCGCGCGCAAGAACGGCTCGGATTGCGCGAGTGCCTGGGCGTGACTGTAGACGCGCGTCACCTCATCAATGGTGACACCAGGGAGCGCAGCAAGGACGAGGTTTACGGGAACTACCGACTCCCCCACAATCTCAAGCGCGCCGTCGCGGACCAAGTCGAGCGTTTCTCGAACGGTGCCGTTCACCAAATTCTCAATCGGAAGGATGCCGAACTGCGCGCGCCCGTCTAGGAGCGCTTCGCGAACCTCGCCGAACGAGCCAACGGGGAGACTTGTCGCTGACTCACCAAAGAAGGCGATGAGTGCATCCTCTGCAAATGCGCCGGGCTCACCCGAATACGCAACGCGGACGTTCCCACTCATTAGCGCGAGCCAGGAACGTTGCGCTCAGATCGGCGCGCGACCGCGGCGTCACCCTTTAGCAGCGCATATTCCAACGAATCTGCGAGGGCGAGCGCCGAAGCAGCAATGATGTTCTCGCCCACGCCCATGGTGGACCAGGCGTTACCACCAGCAACCGATTCAATGACCACGCGCGTCTTCGCACCCGTGGCGGACTCACCATCAAGGATGCGAACCTTGTAATCCACGAGATGTACCGCATCCAACTGCGGATAGAAGGCGCCGAGCCCCTTGCGCAGCGCGCGGTCAAGCGCGTTCACGGGGCCGTTCCCGTCAGATGCAGTGTGCAGATCCTCGTTACCAACCTGCACGCGCACCGTTGCCTGCGCGCGAGACGCGCTCCCTTCGTGCTGCTCCACGATCACCGTGAAGTCCATGATCTTGAATGGCGCGGCGTACCTAGGCTTATGGCGTTCAACGAGCAGTTCAAATGACGCTTCTGCTCCTTCGTAGCTTGCGCCGCCCGCCTCCATCTCCTTGACGAGTGCCGAGAGCGTCTTCGAGTCGAGGCCAGAGTTAGCGAGTTCCACGCCGAGCTCTGCGGCGCGGTTCCCCGTGTTCGCCTTCCCGCCGAGCTCGGAGACGACCAGGCGGCCGCGATTCCCCACGAGTGCGGGATCAATGTGCTGATAGGCGCGCGGCGTCTTCACCTGTGCCGCGCCGTGCACGCCACCCTTATGCGCAAACGCAGACCGCCCAACGTACGGCTGATGATCATCTGGAGCGAGGTTCGCGATCTCCGCAACCTCGTGCGAAAGCGTGGAGAGGTCGGCGAGTCGATCTGCACCCGCCACCTTGTGCTCGCTCTTGAGGGCGAGGTTCGCCATGAGAGAGACCATATTCGCGTTCCCCGCGCGCTCCCCGTATCCGTTGATGGTGGCCTGGACGTGGCGCACGCCCGCATCAACCGCGGCGAGTGCGTTCGCAACGGCGAGCTCGGCATCGTTATGTGAGTGGATCCCCCAGACCACGTCGCGGGCACCCTTGTCTGCAGCCAACTTCGCGCGCGCATCGCGCACGATCTCACTCATGCGATTGGTCAGGGTTCCGCCGTTTGTGTCGCAGAGCACCAGCGTCGATGCACCCGCGTCGCGCGCCGCGCGCAGGGTATCCAGCGCATAGGCGGAATCGGCCTCATACCCGTCAAAGAAGTGTTCCGCGTCGTACACCAGCTCACGTCCGCGCTCAGCAACATAGCCAATACTCTCGGCGATCATGGCGAGGTTCTCTGCGCGCGTCGCCTCAATCACCTCATCCACGTGCAGCGTCCAGCTCTTCCCGAAGATGGTGACGATCGGCGTCTCCGCATCCAAGAGCGCGTTCAGATTCGGGTCGCTCTCTGGTCGGTTCGACTTGTGACGCGTGCTACCGAAGGCGGCGAGCTTGGCTCGCTCCCAGCGAATCTTCTTCGCCGCCGCGAAGAACTCGATGTCCTTCGGATTTGATCCTGGCCAGCCACCCTCAATCGCTGGCATCCCGAACTCATCGAGGGCACGAGCAATTCGCAGCTTGTCCTGGAGTGAGAGGACGAGGCCCTCACGCTGCGCACCGTCGCGCAGGGTGGTGTCGTAGAGGAGGACTGGCTCCTTTTCGCCGCCCACTGCACCGCTCATTGCGCGCCCCCCTTGGCGTTCAGCACCTGCTCAACAATGAGGTCTGTTGCCTCACGCGTGCCAACAAGCGTCAGGCCGGCCGCCTTGAGCGCCGCAGCATCTGCGCCGCCCGCAAGATCGGCGGTTCGCACACCCGCGCGCACGGCGGCGGCGACCGCCGCCTCAACGGCGAGCGCAGCATCGGCGTGACCGAGCGACTCGCGCAGCATCATGGCGCCGGAGAGGATGGTGCCGATCGGATTCGCCAGATTCTTCCCCGCAATGTCCGGTGCCGAACCGTGGATCGGCTCGTAGAGCCCGAAGGTGCCGTGTGCGGTGCGCTTGGTGCCGAGCGACGCGGAGGGGAGCATCCCAAGCGAACCAGCGAGAACCGCCGCTTCGTCGGAGAGGATGTCGCCGAAGAGGTTCTCGGTGACGATCACGTCGAGCGTTGCTGGCCAGGTGGCGAGGAGCATCGCTGTGGAGTCAACCAGACGGTGCTCCAGCTTCACGTCGGGATATTCGGCACCGACCTCAGTCACAACCTTGCGCCAGAGTCGGCTGGTGGCGAGGACGTTCGCCTTGTCAATGGATGCGAGTCGCTTGCTGCGCGTGCGCGCGAGTTCAAAGGCGATCACCGCGATGCGGCGAATCTCATCTTCGTGATACGGGAGCGTGTCCACGGCGCGTCGACCGCTCGGCGTTACCTCTTCGCCAGACGGCTTGCCGAAGTAGAGGCCGCCAGTCAGTTCACGCACCATCATGAGGTCGACGCCAACGAGTCGCTCCGACTTGAGTGGAGACGCGTCGTAAAGTTCTGGGAGGACGGTGACGGGGCGGAGGTTGGCGAAGAGTTCGTAGCGCGTGCGTAGCGCAAAGAGCGCCTGCTCTGGTCGAACGCTTGCGTTTGGGTTGTCCCATTTAGGCCCCCCCACGGCGCCGAGAAGGATGGCGTCCGCGCTGTCCGCAACCTGCAGATCCTCTTCGCGAATCGCCACGCCGTGCGCATCGATCGCGCACCCGCCGGCGGAGATCTCCTGCCACTGGATGCGGAATCCGAAGCGACTACCTGCGGCATCAAGAACGCGACGCGCCGCCGCAACCACGTCTGGCCCCACGCCATCCCCAGGGGCGGTGACGATCAGGTGGTCGTACTCCCCACTCCGCGCACGCTGAGCGAGAGTCTCCTGTTCGGTGACTGCACTCACTGCATCGCCTCGCGCGATCCCTTCGTGGGGGCACTCGGCGCGCCAGAGGAGATCGCCGCGAGCTTGTTCGCCGCGGTGATGTACGCCACGAGCGATGCATCAATAATGTTGGTGCTCAGCCCCTGTCCGCTGACGATCCGTGTGTCGGGAAGCGGCTTCCCCGCTGCATCCACATCAATGGAGCGGCGGCACTTCACGGAGACCTGTCCCTGTGCATCTTCACCTTCAGAGACGGCACGAATCTCGTACTCAGACAAGTTTGGTCGCCAACCGAGTGACGGCTCGACCGCAAGGTCAATCGCCTCATAGAGCGCATCAACTGGGCCGTTGCCGGACGCCTCGGCCTTCCGCTCTTCACCGTTAATGCGCACCTCCACGCGACCAGACGAGCCGCCACCTCGCGAAGAGGCAACGCTCCAGTCGAGCAGTTCAATCGTTGCGGCGCTCCCTGTGGCGGCACGCTTATCCACGAGTGCGATCAGGTCGGCGTCGGTGAGCTCCTTCTTGATGTCGGCCAGCGCGATCGCTTCACGATAGAGCGCGTCGAGCGCCTCACCCGTGAGGTCGTGCCCGAGCTCGGTGAGCTTCGCCTGCAATCCGCGTCGACCTGAGAGCTTGCCGATCGTGAGTGATGAACCGAGCAGGCCAACCGACTGCGGCGTCATGATCTCGTAGGTGAGCGGGTTCTTCAGCACGCCGTCCTGATGGATCCCCGACTCATGCGCGAAGGCATTTGCACCAACGATCGCCTTGTTCGGCTGTACGGCGAATCCGGTGAGATAGCTCACCAAGCGACTCGCGGCGGTGAGTTGTTCCGTCTGGACATGGATGTCGTGCGATTCAAACTGGCCCGGTCGGGTGCGCAGTGCCATCACCACCTCTTCGAGTGATGCGTTGCCTGCGCGCTCGCCAAGTCCGTTGATCGTGACCTCCACCTGACGCGCCCCTGCCTGGACGGCGGCGAGCGTGTTCGCGGTGGCGAGGCCGAGGTCGTTATGGCAGTGGACGCTCACCGTGGCATCGCGGCCAACCAGGTCAACGACGCGCTTGGTGAGCGCCGCGTACTCGGATGGGATGGCGTAGCCAACGGTGTCTGGGATGTTGACCGTGGAGGCACCGGCACTCACCACCGCCTCGTACACCTGCATCAGATAGTCGTAATCCGTGCGGCTCGCATCTTCGGCGGAGAACTCAACTTCGGCGTCGCGACCGAGTCGCTCGCGCGCGTACTTCACCCACTTCACCGCCTCCGCAAGCGCCGCCTCGCGCGTGGTGCGCAACTTATGCGTCAAATGGATATCTGAAGTTGCAATGAAGAGGTGCAAGTGCGGTCGATCCGAGGCCTTGATCGCATCAATGGCTCGTTGCGGATCGCCATCCTTGCAGCGCGCGAGTGCCGCAATGCCAATCCCCTTGGTTGACTCGGCGATCTGGCGCACCGCTTCAAAGTCGCCCTCTGAGGCGGCTGGGAAGCCAGCCTCAATGACGTCCACCTTCAACTTGGCGAGCTGCCGCGCAACCTCCAGCTTCTCCGCAACGGTGAGGCCAGCGCCCGGCGCCTGCTCACCGTCACGCAGCGTGGTGTCAAAGATGCGAACCGCACCAGTGGCGACGCCAGGTCCAGGTGCGCCGTTCACTTGGCGGCGCCCTTCTCCGCAGCACCCTGTGCACCGTCAATATCGACCTCAACAGGGTTGAGGAAGGTCATCTGGCGACGAAGCTCGCGGCCAACCTTCTCGATTGGGTGCCCGGAGTTTGCGGCGCGCAACTTCTTATAGTTCGGTCGACCCGCCTCATCCTCAGCGATCCAGCCCTTGGCGAACGTGCCGTCCTGGATCTCGTTGAGAACCTCCTTCATGCGCGCCTTCACTGACGCGTCAATGATTCGTGGCCCGGAGACATAGTCGCCGTATTCCGCAGTGTCCGAGATTGAGAAGCGCATGAAGTCAAGGCCGCCGCGGTACATCAGGTCCACGATCAGCTTCAGCTCGTGCATCGTCTCGAAGTAGGCGAGCTGCGGATCGTAACCAGCTTCAACCAGCGTCTCCCATGCGCTCTTCACGAGCTGCGCCGTACCGCCACAGAGCACCGCCTGCTCACCGAAGAGGTCGCTCTCCGTCTCATCCTTGAAGGTGGTCTCCATGATCCCCGCGCGGGTGCACCCGAGTCCGTTTGCGTACGCCATCACGCGCGCGCGAGCGGTCCCCGTTGCGTCCTGATGCACCGCAAAGAGTGCAGGGACGCCGCCGCCTGATACATAGACAGAGCGGACCAGGTGCCCCGGACCCTTCGGCGCAACCATGCCAACGTCAATTCCTTCTGCTGGCGAGATGCGCTTGAAATGAATGTTGAACCCGTGCGCGAAGAGGAGGAGTGCGCCTGGCTTGATGTTCGGCGCAATCTCTGCCTCGTACATCTTCTTCTGTGCCGTGTCTGGAACAGCGATCATGATCACGTCAGCGCGCTTCGCCGCCTCAGCGGCGGTCATCACCTCAAAGCCGTCCGCCTGTGCAACGGCGCGGCTCTTTGAGCCTTCGGCGAGTGCGACGATCACGTTGAGTCCCGACTCCTTCAGGTTCTTCGCATGCGCGTGGCCTTGGCTCCCATAGCCGACAACCGCAATCTGCTGCTTCTCAATGCTCGTGAACGGTGCTTCGGCGCTGTAATACATCTTGAAACTCATCGCTTCACCTGCTCCTCAATTGACCCGCTGCCGCGGGACATCACTACTGAGCCGGTTCGCACCAGCTCCTTGATTCCGAACTCCCGAAGGAGTTCGACCACACGGTCCACCTCGCTGGGCTCACCGACGATCTCCACGATCACCGCGTCGTCGCTCAGATCCACCACGCGACCACGATGCATCTCGGCGATGCTCACGACCTCAGGGCGGCTCTTGCCCGTCACGCGGACCTTGATCAGGGCCAGTTCGTGTTCAACGATCGCCTCGTCGGTCACGTCCTGCACCTTGAGGACATCTATCAACTTGTAGAGCTGCTTCGTCGCCTGCTCCACGTGCACCTCGTCACCAACGATCGTCAGCGTCATGCGTGATGTGTCGCTCCGCTCGGTTGCGGAGACGGCGAGCGACTCAATGTTGAAGTTGCGGGCGCGCATCAGGCTTGCCACGCGATTAAGCACACCAGGGCGGTTGTTTACGATCGCCACGATCAGGTGGCGACGCTCGTCGCCTGATCCTGGGAGCGCTCGTGCCGGCGCCGCGCCTGCCGCGCTGTTTGGTGCGCCGCTCACTCGATGCCACCCTTCGGTGCGTTCGGATCAGCAGGGTCAAGGCGCGGACCGCTCGCCCCTTCGGTGACATCCTCTCCGTCATCACCCCACTTATCAATGAGATCCGAGAGGCCCTTCCCCGCCGGCATCATTGGGTAGACGTTCTGCCGCTCTGCAATCTCGAACCAGATCAGCGCAGGGCCATCCACGGCGAGTGCACCCGCAACCGCGGCATCCACCTCTTCGGGCTTCGCAACCTTCCATGCGGGGAGCCCGTACGCTTCGCAGAGCTTCAGATAGTCGGGTCCGGCGAGTTGTTCAGAGTGGTAATTGCCGGCGTAGACGATCTCCTGCCACTGGCGGATCATGCCAAGCTTCTTGTTGTCCATCAGCGCAATCTTCACGGGGATGCGCTCTTGCACAATGGTTGCCAACTCTTGCAGTGTCATCTGGAAACCACCGTCACCAGCGATCGCCCATGAGGTCTTCTCTGGCGTGCCGATCGCCGCACCCATTGCGGCGGGGAGGGCGAAGC
>JBBAWP010000028.1:9363-13768 GCA_040397155.1 Candidatus Limnocylindrus sp. | reverse complement strand
AGCGGCGAAGCTGACATCGTCATCGCTGGCGGCGTTGAGGCGCCACTCCTCCCAATGGCCTTTGCAGCGCTCGGCAACATGGGGGCGCTCAGCAAGCGCAACGATGAACCAACGCGCGCGAGCCGACCGTTCGACAAGAACCGCGACGGCTTCCTCTTCGGCGAAGGTGGCGCCGTCTTCGTCGTTGAGTCACTCGCGCACGCGAAGGCACGCAACGCCACCATCCGCGCCGAACTCCTCGGCGCTGGTGCAACCGCCGACGCCTTCCACATCTCAGCACCTGAGCCAACCGGCCGCGGCGCCGCTGCATCCATGACGAAGGCGATCAAGGATGGTGGCGCGCAGGTCACCGACGTCAGCTACATCGTGGCGCACGGCACCAGCACCCCGCTGAATGACCTCACAGAAACCAAGGCGATCAAGCGCGCACTCGGCGATCACGCCTACAAGATCCCGATCAGCTCACCAAAGAGCATGGTCGGCCACCTCCTGGGCGGCGCTGGCGCCGTTGCCGGCCTCGCCGCCATTAAGGCAATCGAAACCGGTACCATCCCGCCAACGATCAACCTCGAGACACCAGACCCCGACTGCGACCTGGACTACGTCCCAAACACCGCGCGCACCGGCCAGCCAGTTGACCGAGTTCTGATCAACGGCTTCGGATTCGGCGGTCAGAACGCGTCTGCTCTATTCGGAAAGCTGCGCTAACGTCCACCGAGCAACTCGGGGGGCAGCGCGTACATAGAATCGCGCACCAACCCGCGTCCATAGGCGTTTGACCAGCGATCGCTAACTCCAATACCCTCAATGTCATGACCAAGATGCAGCCCGTCGTCCTTCACCAAATCTCGAACCTCTCGTCGGGGCTCGGCAACTCCATCCTCGCAATCACGATCCCGTGGCTAATCCTTGAACGCACCGGGTCGCCAACGTTTGCTGGACTTGTTGCGGCGGTTTCTACACTCCCCGCCATTTTCGTGTCGCCGATTGGCGGATGGCTTGCGGACCACATCGGTCGACGGGTCGTCAGTATTGGTGCGGACCTTCTCTCTGCCCTCTCCGTGGCCGCCTTCCCACTCGCCGCGCTGACAGTCGGGCTTTCCGATTCACTCATTCTCGTGATCGCGATTGCTGGCGCAAGCTTTGACCCAGCTGGATACACGGCGAGGAAGACGATGCTCGCGGATGTTGCCAAGACATCCAAGGTTAAGCTTGATCGCCTCAACGGCATTCATGAAGGATTCATGGGGATCGCGTGGATCTTCGGTCCAGCGGCTGGTGCGATCTTGATCGCAGTTGTGGGCTCCATCAACTCATTTTGGGTCTCCGCAGCGCTCTTTCTGGTTGCGGCATTCGCCGTAGCACTCCTCAGGATCGGAGATTCAGGGAAGGACGCTCGTCAACGTGCAGCGGCCTCTGGGAACAGGGAACGCACAAGTGTGCTCATCGGCCTCACGACGCTCTGGCGCGACAAGCTGCTTCGAACGCTAAGCATTGCCGTCCTCGTTCTCGCTGGGGTCTACCTTCCTACGGAGGCGGTGGTTCTCCCTACGTATTTTGAGAGCAGCAACAGCCCTAGCTCGCTCGGACTTGTCGTCTCCGCAATTGCAATGGGAGGGGCGATTGGGGCGTTTGGATATGGGTGGATCAGCGCACGGATGCAACGAAAGAGCATGGTTCGCATGATCTTGCTCGGAAGTGCAGCGAGCGTTCTTGCCATGGCACTGCTGCCCCCACTGCCACTCCTCATGGCGGCAGGTTTCCTGCTCGGACTCTCCTGGGGTCCGTTCAACCCCCTCATGAACAGTCTCGTGCAGGAGAGAGTTCCTGGTGCACTGCACGGTCGTGTCTTTGGCGTTCAGGCGTCCGCCTTCTACGCCGCTCCGCCGCTCGGCATGGTGCTGACGGGCCTCTCTGTTGAACGTCTTGGCATCAACTCAACGTACCTAATCTTGGGCGGAGTACTCACGGTGACCGCCTGCGTCGCACTCCTCGCTAAACCGCTACGCGCGAGGTTCTAGGCGGGAGCTCAGTCCAATTTCTTAACGCGAATGTGTTTTGTCATCTTCGTCACGACGAAGCCGCTCTCAACCCCCTCATTCGTCAAACTGAGAGCTTCAGTCCCCTAAGCCGTAGCGAATTCGCCACCACGCTCACGCTCGAAAGGCCCATCGCGGCGGCGGCCAAGGCGGGGTCGAGGCCGATGCCGAACGCCGGGAGGGCGAGGCCTGCGGCGAGTGGGACGAGGAGGAGGTTGTAGCCGAAGGCCCAGGCGAGGTTCTGGCGGATCGTCCGGGTAGTGGCGCGCGCAAGATCGACGAGAGCAACAACGGCACTCGGGCTGCCGCTGGAGAGGGTGGCTGAGGCGGCGTCGCTCGCGACGTCGGTGCCGCCGCCCATGGCGATCCCCACGTCGGCAGCGGCGAGCATCGGTGCGTCATTGATGCCGTCACCTACAGCGCCAACGCTTCCTTCGCGCTCACGAATCTTCGTCAACGCCTCCGCCTTTCCGCTCGGCAGCGTGCCACCGATCGCGCGTTCCGGTGCGATGCCGAGCTGCGTCGCAACCGCATCCACGACTTCCTGCCGATCGCCAGAGACGATCCACGAGCTCACCCCGCGACGTACGAGTGCGCTGATCGCCTCCGCCGCTTCAGGACGGATGCTGTCGGCGAGACTGATCACCCCCACGGCTCGCTCATCAACCAGTACATAGAGCGGCGTGCGGCCAGCCTGCGCTTCGGCGGCCGCGATCACTTCAAGTTGTGTCGCCGAGCCGCGGTCTACGCTCTCGGCCAGGTTTCGATTCCCCACGACGACGCGTCGGCCACCAATGGTCGCGCGAAGGCCACGTCCAGGCTCAATTGAAATCTCGTCGGCTACGATGAAGGCCAGGTTGCGCGCGCGCGCCGCAGCGACTACGCCACGCGCGAGTGGATGTTCGGAACGTGCCTCGGCAGAGGCGACAAGTGCAAGCAGGGGCTCGTCTCGGCCCGCAAACTCGCCGCCCTCAAGCGGACGGATGCTCGCAAGCGCGAGGTCGCCCGTGGTGAGGGTGCCGGTCTTGTCCCAGACGACTGCCTTCATCTTCCCAGCGCTCTCCAACAGTGCTGCGTCGCGGACAAGGATCCCCGCCTCCGCGCCACGACCCATGCCAACGATCACGGCGGTCGGCGTGGCGAGGCCCATCGCGCATGGGCAGGCCACAACCAGCACCGCGATTGCGGTGGCAACGGCGCGGACGAGCTTCGGTTCTGCGCCGAAGAGGTACCAGCCGACAAAGGTGAGGATGCTGATCAGGATGATCGTGGGGACGAAGATCTCGGAGATGCGGTCGGCGAGCCGGGCGATCGCAGGCTTCGACGCCTGTGCACGCTCTACGGCGGCGACGATGCGGGCGAGTGTCGTTCCTTCGCCGACTGCGGTGGTGCGGATCACCAGCGTGGCATCCGTGATGAGGGCACCCGCAACGACGCGGCTCCCCTCTCCTCGCTCCACTGGGGACGATTCACCGGTGAGAAGTGATTCGTCAACAGAGGCTCGCCCTGAGACGATCACACCGTCAACGGGGATGCGCGCGCCGGGACGAACGAGCAGGAGATCTCCTGCGATGACGCTGGTGCGCGGAACCGTTCGCCCTTCGGTTGCATCTGCGCTGGTGAGCAGCTCCGCACTTTCCGGCCGAAGCGCGAGCAGACTACGTACCGCGCTCGTTGATGCGTCCTTGGCACGCGCCTCGAGCCATCGCCCGAGCGCAACAAAACCGAGAATGAGCGCGGCCGCGTCCCACGTTGCATGGGCAGGAACACCGATGCGCATCAGTTGATCATGGAAGAGGGTGATCACTACTGACCACGCCCACGCAGAGGTCGTGCCGAGGCTGACAAGGGTCTCCATCGTGAGGCTGCCGTGCCGAAGTGCGCGGAGCGCGCGTGAGTGGAATCTCCAACCCACACCAAACTGCACGATCGTGGTTGGAACGATTAAGAACCAGTTGATGCGCTCCATGGAAATCAGGAGCCAGGGCTGGAGCATGATCGCCATGGCAACGAGGCCAAAGACCGTCGCTCCAACGCCGTCGCGCAGCAGTGCGCGCTTCTCGCGCTCGCGTGCGGCAACGCGTGTCGCCTCCATCGCTTCACGTGCCGCTTCGCGCTCCCCTTCGTTTGCACGCCCCGCAAGGTCGAGTGCAGCAGCCGGCACTTCATAGCCCGCGTTCGAAATCACGCGCGCAAGATCAGCTGCACCTGTCAGCTCTGGGAGATAACGAATCGTCGCGCTCTCGGTGGCGAGGTTGACGCTCACCTCACTGACGCCATCCGCCTTGCGCAAGAAGCGATCGATGCGATTCACGCACGAGGCGCAGGTCATCCCGACGATCGGGAGGGCGATCTCCGCCGTCTCG
>JBBAWP010000028.1:1848-9263 GCA_040397155.1 Candidatus Limnocylindrus sp. | reverse complement strand
GTGCTCGTTGCACTCGCGAAGGTGCGCAGAGGAGAAGTGATCAGCTACGGCGAACTCGCCACTGCTGCTGGCTCCCCGCGCGCGGCGCGTGCTGTTGGTTCGGCACTCGGCAAGAATCCGATCCCAATCCTGCTCCCCTGTCATCGCGTGGTGGCATCGAACGGCATTGGTGGATACGGAGGATCTGCGGCAAGAGAGTGGCGTCCCGTCGGTCAGGATCCGATCGCGTTTAAGCGCGCCCTCCTCGCGAGCGAAGGGGTACAGATTCGCTGATCGTCTACGCGTGTAGCGTGGAGCCGTAGATGCCGAGCACCACGCGCGCCCGCGGCATCTCGTGGAAGACCAGGCCAATCTCACCCTGCTGCACGAGCTGCTCAATCAACTTCGCCTCGCGCTCTGGAAGTCCGACCCAGGCATCACCGTCTGGCGTTCTGATCTTCACCGTCAAGTCTTCGTCGCCAGGAAGTCCGTACGTCCGCCGCAGCTCGTGAATGGGAACGTACGGTCGCGCCTTTGCAATGCGGCGAATCTGCGCAGCGGTCGCCTGCTTCTGCTGTTGCTGCGGCGGGTTAACGACTGGCGCGTCGCTCATCCAGGAACCACATACAAGTCACGGCCAGTGTTATTGAGTTGATCAACCGCGGAGTCGCCGCAGAGGACAATGTCTTCAATGCGCGCCCCATTGAGTCCTTCCACGTAGATGCCAGGCTCAATGCTGAACGCGTGACCCGGGACCAGCAGCGTGGCGTTTCCTTTCACAATATACGGATCTTCGTGCTCTTCAAGGCCGATTCCGTGACCGGTGCGATGGAAGAAGCGCTCACCGAGTCCCGCTCCATCAATGACTGCGCGTGCCGCTGCATCAACCGATTCGCAGCTCACTCCAGGTCGGACGTGATCGGTTGCCGCCTGATGCGCACGCTTCAGCACCTCATAGCGGTGCAGGAAGTCGTCCGTTGGCGGAACGGCGCCGTTCGGCCCCGTGACCCAGATCGTTCGGGTGGTGTCGGATCCGTAGCCGCCGAACTGACCGCCAATGTCGAGCACGATCGCATCACCCGCATCAATCACCTTTGATGATGCCTCGTGATGCGGCGAGGCGGAGTTCTTCCCAGAGCCAACAATCGCAAACGAGGCGACCTCATGGCCGGCACCAGCAAGGCGCTCGCGCACTTCGCGCGCCACATCGTTTTCGGTCCTGCCGATAAGTTTCCCGCTTGTGATCGCCTTCACCACACTGTCCACCGCACGGCCCGCCGCGCGCAGGAGCGCCGACTCTTCAGCGGACTTCACGGTGCGCAGGCGACCGATCACCTCTGATGCGAGGCGGAGGGTAGGGCGTGAGTTGCCTGCCCCGAGTGCGCTCTCAATACGGAGAACGAAGGTTGCCCAGAGTCGATCCGAGAGCGCCACACTGAGCGGCGCGCTGCCGCCGCGTGCGCCCGCGCGAACTGCTGATGCGACGAGCGCGAATGGATCGTCAGTCTCTCCAAATGGGACGGTGGCGACGGAGCCGCCGCGCATCGCTGGTGCATCACCCGCCATCCCCGCTTCAAGTCGCGGGACGATCAGGGTGGCTTCGCCGCGCGCTGGCACGACGAGCATGGTGAGTCGCTCAAGCGCGGGGGCGGCGTACCCCGTGAGGTAACGCATGTCAGCGCCAAAGCCGATCAGTGCTGCGTCCGCACCTGCGTCGTTCACCGCATCGCGTGCAGCGACGAGTCGCGCAGCGTAGGCGGCGGGGCCAATGAGTCGAGCTTCGAGCGCGTGACCGGCGCCGAGTCCTGGGGTTGCGGCGGCGTAGGCGGCGCTGATCTCTGCGGCTCGATCACTCATTTCGTTGTGCCTCCACTTCCGCTCGGTGCCTCCAGGCTCCCCACGGCGGGGAGCGGCAGGCCCAGTAACTCTGCGAGGATCGCATGTCCGCGCTCAAAGAGCGCACGGTACGGCATCACGCGCAGCGCTCCCGCCTCCAGGAGCGCGGCTCGAAGCGCAGGATCGTCGTGTTGGGCGAGGGCGAGGGTGCGGCCAGCGCTAGCGGCGGTTCGAACCGCGGCTTCCGGTTCAAAACCACGCGTGGTGGTGTCAATGGCGATGAGGTCGTGGGCGCTCAACGGCCCACGCGCAACGAGCGCTTCAAGGTCGCTGATGCCGTTGAGGGTCACCACCGCTGCGCCAAGGGTGCGGCCTTGTCCGGCGAGTCTCGTCGCCCAGATCAGATCGTCAGCAAGGATGTAGAGGTGTGGCGCAACTGGCGCCTCGTTACTCAAGAGACCGTCCAGGTCTCCCCGGCGGCGAGGAGCTTCTGCAGGTCGACGGGGCCCTTTGCGGCACGCGCCGCCTTCGCGCTCTCAACCTGCTCAACAAGGAGCTGATCGTGTGTTGGGCGCGGCACGCGTCGGAAGACACCAACCGGCACTGGAAAGTCTGGCCACCACATGCGGCTCAAGATCTGCGTGCGCGTCGCATCTTGATCTGTCTCGTCGTGCACCCAGAGGTCTGCAACGCTGACGCCGTTCTCACCGATCGTCACCACTTCAGGCTGCAGCCCATTCAGTCGGATCCCCTTGTTCTTCTCCGCACCGAAGATCATCGGCTCGCCGTGCTTCAACACGAGCATGCGGTCTTCCTTGACGGACTTGTCAGTGAAGTCGCGCCATGCGCCGTCGTTAAAGATGTTGCAGTTCTGCAGCACCTCCAAGAATGCTGCGCCGCTGTGTTCGCCCGCGCGGTGCATCATCTCCTGCAGGTGCTCCGAGTGTGTGTCCACCGAGCGCGCAATGAAGCTCGCCTCTGCCGCTGCAACAAGGTTGAGTGGAATGATGGGCGTCTCAATGGTTCCCATCGGCGTGGACTTCGTCTTCTTCCCGATCGGCGACGTTGGGGACGCCTGGCCCTTGGTGAGGCCGTAGATGCGGTTGTTGAACATGATCATCTTCATATCCACGTTGCGACGCATCGCGTGGATGAGGTGGTTGCCACCAATAGAGAGTGCGTCACCATCGCCCGTGATCACCCAGACCATGAGATCTGGTCGCGCACCCTTGAGTCCGGTGGCAATCGTGGCGGCACGTCCGTGGATGGTGTGGAAGCCGAAGGTGTTCATGTAGTACGGCAGTCGGCCAGAGCAGCCGATCCCGGAGATGAAGACGATCTTCTCCTTGGCGACGCCAAAGTCTGGCATGGTCTTCTGCGTCTGGGCCAGGATGGAGTAGTCGCCGCAGCCTGGGCACCAGCGCACATCCTGATCGGACTCGAAGTCCTTCTTGGTCAAGACGGGGAGTTCACTCTGCGTCACTTGGACACCTCCACACTCTCACCGAGCAGCGACTCGGCCTTCGCTTCAATCTCACCGATCTGGAACGGCTTACCGCGCACCAGGTTGAATCCGACGATGTCCACGAGGTACTTCGCACGCAAGAGCATGCGCAGCTGCCCAAGGTTGAGCTCTGGCAGCAGCACCCGCTTGAAGTTGCCAAGGATCGCACCGAGGTCCTCTGGGAGTGGGTTCAAGTAGCGCAGGTGTGCGTGGCTGACGCGCTTTCCGCGTTCGCGCAGGCGCTCAACGGCTGAGCGGATGGAACCGTAGGTGGAACCCCAGCCGAGGATGAGGAGGTCGCCCGTTGGATCGCCCCACACTTCGGTCGCTGGGATATCGCGCGCGACGCGCGCAACTTTCTCCGCGCGCAACAGCATCATGCGGTGGTGGTTATCTGGGTCGTAGCTGACCGTCCCCAACTCATCCAACTTCTCAAGTCCGCCAATGCGATGCTCAAGACCCTTGGTGCCAGGGACCGCCCACGGTCGCGCGAGCGTCTCAGGATCGCGCTGGTACGGACGGAAGCTACCGGTCGACTCTGCTGCGTTCTTCACGGCAATCGAAGGCATGTCGCTAATCTGCGGAATCTTCCACGGCTCGGCACCCGTCGCCAAGAACGCGTCACTGAGATAGACAACAGGCGTCATGTGCTTGAGCGCAATGCGCCACGCTTCAATGGCCATTGTGAAGCACTCGGCTGGTGTGGCTGGCGCGATCACAGGGATTGGGGAGTCAGAGTTCCTGCCGAACATGCTCATCAACAGGTCGCCCTGTTCGGTTTTCGTTGGCATTCCAGTTGATGGGCCGGCGCGCTGCACATCCACCACCACGAGCGGCAGCTCCACCATCACCGCGAGGCCGAGCATTTCGGCCTTCAGCGCCATGCCTGGGCCAGAGGTTGTGGTCATGCCCATCGCACCGCCGTATGCAGCGCCAACTGCCGCACCGATCGCCGCGATCTCATCTTCTGACTGCACCGTCTTGATCCCCAGGTGCTTGTACCCGGAGAGTTGATGGAGGATGTCCGACGCTGGGGTGATCGGGTAGCTCGCCAAGAAGAGGTCGCGCTCGGCGAGTTTCGCGGCGGTGACGAATCCGAGCGCGGTCGCCTCGTTTCCGGTGATGTTTCGGTACGTCCCTGGCTTCAGCTGCGCCGCGGGGACGCGATAGTGCGTATGGAAGATCTCTGTGGTCTCGCCAAACGCGTATCCCGCATTCAGCGCGCGCTTGTTCGCCTCAGCAATTGCATCTTTCCCTGCAAACTTCTCGGTGATCCACTTCTCTGTTGCCGCCATGGAGCGCTCGTAGAGCCAGAACATGACGCCGAGGGCGAAGAAGTTCTTGGTGAGCTCAACCTGCTTACTGCTAAGGCCGAGCCCTTCACAGGCGCCCGCAACCATGGTGGACATGGGGATCTCAAAGAGGTTGTACCCCTTCAGCGAGCCGTCATGCAGAGGGTCTGCCGCGTATCCCGCCTTCTTCAAGTTGATGTCGTTGAATGCGTCCGTGTTGACGATGATGCCGCCGCCCGGAACCAGGTCACCAAGGTTCACCTTTAGTGCGGCGGGATTCATCGCCACCAGCACGTCTGGTCGGTCGCCTGGCGTATGGATGTCGCCAGACGAGAAGCTGATCTGGAAGCCAGAGACGCCAGGAAGTGAACCGGCGGGGGCGCGAATCTCCGCTGGGTAGTCAGGGAGCGTAGAGACGTCGTTGCCGAAGAGGGCGGTGGTGGCGGTGAACTGACTGCCGGTCAGCTGCATCCCATCGCCAGAATCGCCGGCGAATCGAATCGTGACTCGGTCGAGTTGGGTGACGTTTTCGGTGCTGTTCGTGCCGCTCTTTGAGCTCGTCACGCTGCCAACTCCTCCACTAACTATCGCCGCGCTATGCCGAAGGTGTGGGACTCAGCGCGACCGTCGCGCGCTGCTCCGAGAGCGTACCGCATCTGGGTATGAAGCCTTGAGCTCCACAAGGAGCCGCTGCTCGTCACGCTTGGCGAGGAAGTGCCAGAGGAGGAAGGCGGTCACGCCGAGCGTCCAGGCCAACGCGGCCCAGATCAGTGCGGGGTCTAGGCCTCCCGCCGCGACCTGGGCGAGCCCCTCCTCCATGCCCGCCCCCCAGAGGAGGAGTGCCGCCACTGAGTAGCCGATCGTCATCACGCTCCCATACCCGCTGAGTCGCGCAAACGAAAGGAAGGAGAGCTTCGGTGCATCTGGCGGGTAGAAGTAAGCGGCTTCAAGCCGATGCGCGGGGAGCACCGCGCGGCCGAAGCGCGCGTTGATGCTCTTCTCAATGAACTCGGCGTGCCTGCGCGCGAAGACGGTGTAGTAGAAGGTGTAGCCCGCTTCAAGAAATGCGAACGGCACAATAAAAGTGAGAAGGAACCCGATCGGCGCACCAGCACTGAGGCCGGAGAGCGCGAGGATCACAATTGAAACCACCCCCCAGACGGTGATCTGGCGGAAGAAGAGCCCCGAGTACGCGCCGAGCATGCCGCGCATGCGCTCAAGCTGCTGTTCAAGGAGGCGAAGTTCGGCTCGATTGCGGTCGTTCATCCTGATCACTATAGTGGGGAGGTGAAACTCAAGTCGCTCCTCGCCGGTCTTGCCGCCCTTCTTCTTGCGGGCGCCTGCACTTCGGAACCTGCACCAAGCGCCAGCCTCCTCTACACGGCGACTCGCTCATGGTCGAACGGCATGGAGGAGCGCGTTGACGTGTACGCAGACGGGCGAACGATCATGACGCACGGTGATTACGAGGAGCGCATCACCCTTCCAGGTGACCAGATGGCCGAACTCGCCGCCGCCGCAACCACTCCGGCCGATGCGGGAAGCAACAGTGACGATCCAATCCTCAGTGTGGTCGTTGGATCAACCGCTGAGGTACGACCTGCGGCTCTCACCCCAGGCTCAATCGCGGAACTGCTCAACAAACTGCTCGACTCGCACACGCTGCACGAATAGCAGGGCGCGCGAACGGGCCCTACTTCGCGAGCGCGCTGATCAGGATCAGGTGTCGTCCGAGCGGTTCAGACACGATCTCCGTGAACCTTCCACCCAACATCTCACTCGTTGCCTGCTCCAGGGTTGATGGGTCAAGGTTCGGCGGCGCGAGATCAATCAGTGCGAGTCGACCACCCTTCGCGAGCCAACTATGTGCAACCTCGACCTGTTGGGCGCGCGGCTCGGCTGCGAGTTGACTCAGCAAGAACGGAAGAAGAACGAGCCCTGCCGGTTCGCCTTCTGGCCCTTCAAGGAGGTTGCGCGGATGGAGGTGCGCCTTTAGTCCGTGTGCAAGGAGCCGCTGTCGCGCGCGCGTGAGTCGATCTTCACGCGCGTCATAGGCGCTCACGTCACCCCGCGAGGCTAGGAGCACTGTCCAGAATCCGATCCCTGCACCAAGCTCCACGGCGCGACCGCTGTATGGGAGCGCATCAAGCCAGAGTACGGCGCGATCGATCTCGCCCTGCCATGTTGCGCCGGCGAGTGGACCGCGATCAAACGGTGTTCGGTTGAGATACCAGGCTTCAAGCGCATCTGGCTCTTCGGGCGGCGGGAGCAGACCGAGTCGTGCAGGGACCGCGCCAGATGGATCGCCGCTTGGTGGCGGCGCTGTGCTTCCTGCGGGGCGTGGCAGCGCGCTCGGTAGTGGAATGCCGGAGGGTGGTGTGCCGCCGCCGGCGCGGCGCCGCATCCCTTCTTTTAATTTCGCTTTCAGATATGGCTGGCTCGGTGCACGTTCAAGACAGGCGGCGCAAAGAAGTGTCCAGCATTCAAGGGAGTCTTCCGTGCGCGGCGCAACGGCGCTGCCGCACCATGAGCAAGAGAATGGCGTGATCGCGCTCAGCGCGTCCGCCTCAGCGTGGCTTCGCTGCGTCGACTGCGGTTCGTGCCGCCGCCTTGTCCTTGAACCAGTTGGCATCAATCTGGATGTACGGCGCCCACTGCGCTGGGACAGATTCAGCTGGGAAGATGGAGTTCACTGGGCACTCCGGCTCACAGGCGCCGCAGTCAATGCACTCATCCGGGTCAATGAAGAGCTTGCGATCGGTCCCCACTTCAAAGTGAATACAGTCAACCGGGCAGACGGAGAC
>JBBAWP010000028.1:0-1838 GCA_040397155.1 Candidatus Limnocylindrus sp. | reverse complement strand
ACGCAGGACTGATCAAGGACATCAACACAAGGTTCCGCAATCACATATGCCATCGTTCCGCTCCTCTCCTCACTGGGCCGTTCTGGACGGCCGACCTATGCGCCCGAAGGTACCACTTCACATGCCAGAGGGCTGGAAGCCAGCGTCAAGGAAGCGCGCCGGCTCGTCTTGGAAGTCAAGGAGGCAGCCCCGCCCACAGAAGTAGAAGCGCTCGCCGCCCCCCTCCGCTACACCCTGGTGACGCCCCGGCTGCGCTGCGTTCGAAAATTCGCTGAGTTGAATCAAGGTGGTTAGGGCGTCGGGCGCTACCTGCACCTCCATCCCGCAGACTGGATCGACAGCAACACTCACTCCACTCCCCCTCTCGTTCGTTCGTCGTGCACCGCTTCGCGTCGCCGAATCTCGGCAAGCTCCTGTGCCAACTTCTCAGAATAGTAGCGCGAAGTGGGTCGCTCTTCCGCGCGCATCCAGGCGGCGAGCACCACGAATACCGCAAGGAGGAAGAGACCGTCGCCAACGAGCCACATGATGGCGCCCGCGAGCTGTTGATCTTCCAGCGGTGTGGGCCCCCACGGGCGCTGCAGCCGCTCATAGTGCGGATAGAGCACGCTCGGCGCCCACATGATCGCCACCCCAAGGAAGCTGTTCTGCGGCATCTGCGTGATCAGATAGAAGAGTGCGGCGGGGCGCGAGAGGCGGTGTCGAACTGGGTCAAGCGAGAAGACTGGAGCCCAGAAGAGGAGCGCGCTGCTGAGGTAGATCGCGTGCTCCAGGTTGTGCAGGAAGGGATCATCGAGCGCCGCATCAAAGAGTGGTGAGAGGTGCGTTGCCCACATCACAAACACAAGGAGGAGCCAGGCAACGATCGGGTGGCTAATGACACCAACGAAGCGACTCTGCAGCAGGGCCAAGATCCGCGCGCGCCAGTGCGGCGACGCAAGCCGAAGGATCAGCGTGACCGGAGCGGCTCGCAGGAGAAGGATCGGCACAGGGAAGAGCAGGATGAGGTGCTGCACCATGTGCACGCTGAAGAGCGTGGTGTCGTATCGCTCAATCACCGATTGCAGCGCGATCAGCAGGAAGACGGCGGCGCCAACGATCGCCACGCTCCGCGAACGTGGCACAGGATTCTGCGGGTGCTGGCGCTGAACGCGGCGTACTCCTACGAACCAGAGCACCAGCCCAGCCACAACGAGCAGGCTGATGATTGGTGGGGAGTACCAGTACGCAACGGCGGCAAGGCTCGGCTCTGGCGGGAGGGGCCCGTGCGCAGGAAAGAGGTTGAAGGCGTTCACCCCCCTATCTTCGGGCACCCGCAGGTTTTGCGGTGGCGGCTACAATACGAGCATGAAGTTCGCCCTCGCATTTGGACTCATCTTCGTGGTCATTGGCACCGTCTACCTTCTGGTCTCTGGAGACGCCGGAGGCGCATTCATGTTGGTTGCGCTCGGCGTGGCGATGAGCACAATGACCGCGGTGCTCGTCCACGCAATGAACTCCGAAGCCTAGGGACTGACGTTGGACGCACTCCGCTCGCTCCTTGAGTGGATCGTCTCCCTCCTTGGGCCGTTCGTTGCCCCTGATTGGGGTGCGCTGATCCAGCTCCTTCCAATCATCATCCTTCTCGTCGTCGCCGGATTCTACGCGTGGGTCTACTTCCGTTTCCGACGCGCTGGTCCGCGACAGATCGGGATGCCCGCGCTTCCAACGCGCTCCGCGCCAGCAGGGATCCACCTCCCAGGTCCGAGCCTTGCGCCGCTTCTCATCTCCGTTGCGTCGGCGGCACTCTTCTTCTCCGTTGCGCTCGGTGGCGTTGCGCTCGCCGTCTCTGCAGGCGC
>JBBAWP010000027.1:0-13847 GCA_040397155.1 Candidatus Limnocylindrus sp. | reverse complement strand
CACTCGCGCCACTCCTTGCTCCGCATGTGACAGCCTTCGTGGGCGACTTCTCTGATGATTCGCCTGCGAGCGAAGAGCGGGTGACAATCGGTGCAATTGTGACGAACGTCCGAACACTAGTGACGAAGGCGGGGGCGGCGATGGGAATTCTCACCATTGAAGATCTGACGGGGAGTATTGAGGTTGTTGCCTTCCCGAAGACCTGGGAGGCCACGCGCGACGCATGGGTTGAGGGCGAACCACTGCTCGTCGCCGGCCGCCCTGAGCTGCGTGGTGAAACGTGGTCAATCATCTGTGAATCCGTTCTCCCGTGGGAAGAGGCGCAAGCGCTCACGCCAGAGGGGATCGCCGCGCACTTGGCGAAGAGCACAGGGGGGACGCGTCGCTTCGCACCTCGCAACAGCACCCCGTCTGGCGCGCTGCCCCGAGGGCTCGTGCCTGAGGAGCGCGAAGGAGAGATCGCGACGCCACGTCCAGCGCCACCCGCCAGCGAGGCGGCGGCGGATCCTGTTGAGGCGCCAGCGGGGGCGGCGCTCCACATTCGATTCAGCCCAGGGCAATCGGTGGAGGAGACGGTGCGCGCAATGGAGGTCGTGAAGTCTGAACTCCGCTCGCGCCCCGGGAGCACCAAGGTTGTTATCTATATCCCGCAGGCTGGAGGAGCGCAGCAGCTACCCATGGAGATCCGTAGCGGCGTAGCCTGGGATCCGAGCTTCCCTGCGGCGATTCGAGGCCGCGTTGGCGCGACCGCCGTGCGCTTCGACATCCTTTCTGAGGGCGAATCACTCCCTGCCGCCTAAGGCACGCTCCACCGAAACACGGCAGAATATGGGTATGGCTTTGAAGACGTACGCCTCTGTTCTCCTTCGACAGTCGGCCCCTGCTGGCGTTGATTGGAAGAGCATGCCGCGCCTCGCACGCGCGCTTCTCCTCGCCCGCGCCTCGGTCCTTCCACTCACCGTTGTCGGCTCCGGACAGGGGCTTCTCTACGCATGGTGGAAGGGGAGCATCAGTGACACGAGTGCAGGGGTGAGCGGACTCCTTCTTGGGCTCGCCGCATTTGTTGGCGCAAACCTTGCCCATGCAGCGAATAATTTGGCGAACGATTGGCGTGATTATCACGATGGCCTTGATCGACCAGGGTATCCGCGCGCAGATTACTCACCGCATCCAATCGCATCGGGCGCGATGTCCAGCCGGACGCTCTTCCTCACGATCGCAATCATCACAGGCCTCGCCGCCCTCCTTGGTGGCTTCGCGATGGTGATGCGCAGTGAGCCACTCCTTGGAGTCTTTGCAATTGCTGGGCTGATCCTTTCGTGGGGGTACACCGATCCACCGCTCCGCCTAAAGCGACGCGGACTCGGCGAGCTCTCCGTCCTCCTCGTATGGGGGCCGCTCATGGGTGGCGGCACGTACCTTGCAGCAACGGGGACGATTGACGGCACAGTGCTGCTCGCAACACTTCCATGGGGTGCGATTGCAACCGCAGTGCTCTTCGGGAAGCACCTCGACAAGATTGAGGCAGACAGCTCGCGTGGAGTTGGCACATTTGTGGTGCGAATCGGTGAACGCCGCGCGCGCGCCGGAACGCTCCTCCTTCTCAGTGTCGGCTATATCAGCGTGGCGCTCTTCGGCCTCCTCGGAATCTTTCCGTGGATCGTTGCGCCGCTCGCTGGGCTCGGTGCGCTCTCAGCACTTCCCGCAATGAAGATTGTTGCCGCTCCGCGTCCGAGTGCTCCGCCGGCTGGATACCCGCTCTGGCCGCTCTGGCATGTTGGCGCTGCATTCCTTGCTGGACGACCAGCGATGGGTGCGCTCTTCGTGGGGCTGATCCTCGGCACGCTCCTCGGCATCTAGCCGAGCGAACAGCAGCTTCGTCTTCGTCGCTACTTCGTCTTCGCCTCGGGTCGCGCAACGCGGGCAGGGGGAGTGCTCAGGGCGCTGATCTTTGCAATCTCAACCTCGATAGCAGCGACGCGCGCGGCGGCGGTTCGCCATTCGGGCGACCCGGGCGTAAGGGATGCACGTTCGACGCGTGCCTGCGCATGCTCACGCATCAGCGTCTCGCGATCTGCTCGTGCTCCCTGCTGCTCCGTCATTGCTTCCCCCTGTTGGTGCCGAAGGTGGGAGTCGAACCCACATGACCTTTTACAGTCGGCCGATTTTAAGTCGGATGCGTCTGCCATTCCGCCACTCCGGCACGCACATCGTAGCGCGAGGAGGGGCTTGGTACCGAAGGTGGGAGTCGAACCCACATGACCTTTCAGTCGACCGATTTTGAGTCGGTTGCGTCTGCCATTTCGCCACTTCGGCGCTCCTGAATCCTAGCGGTGCGGCATCATTACGGCATGGGTGAGTTGAAGGGGCAGTCGCAGCACGAGCCGGAGGAGCGACTTCGCCTCCTTGGTGCCGCGCGGGCAGGTGACGCGGAGGCCTTCCGTGCCCTCTTCACCCCCGATCTTGACCTCGCTTGGAGGATGGCACTTCGGATCACGGGTGAGCCTGCGAGCGCCGACGATGCGCTGCAGGAGGGGCTGATCTCCGCCTACCGAGCTCTCGATCGGGTGGAGCCTCGTAACCTGCGCGGCTGGTTCGTTCGAATCGTTCAAAATGCGGCGCGCGACGCGGGCCGTCGGGAGCGGCGTCACCCCACGATCCAGATTCAGACGCACGAGGAAGAGGGGGGCGGAGGCGAGCGAAGGGGTGCCGCTGAGCTGCCCGCTGGGCGCGCGAGCGATCCTGCAGGGGTGGTCGAGGGGCGCGAGCTTGCGGCACAACTTCGGGCAGCACTCAGGGAGATCCCGGAGGAGAGGCGAACCGCCATCCTCCTCTTTGATGTGGACGGATACACCTATGCCGAGATTGCCGAGATCACAGGGAGCTCCCTTGGAACGGTGAAGAGTCGAATCAGCCGTGGCCGCGGGGAGCTGAGGGGACTTCTCGCCGATCTGCGGCCGGGAACCCGCGGCGGTGAGCGCTCGTTAGGGGGTAGAGATGAGTGACGAGCGCCGCCCAACTACGCCGCATGACGCATCAGTGGAGTCTGCTGAGGCGGCAGCCCTGGCCGCCTATCGCAGCGAGGAGCCGCTCCGTCAGCGTGACCCGTTCCACGGTGTGGCGCTCCAGCAACTCGTCGCAGAAGAGGCGAGCGCTCGTGCAACTCGGCAGCACGGCGGACCGATCGCGTGGCTCGCACGCTGGCTCAGGAGTGCACCGCGCCCAGCACTCGCTGGTGCGGCACTCTCGCTGGCCCTCCTTGTCACAGGCGTACCGCTCGCCTCCCTTCAGCCAACAGTGGAGTCAGCAGTGCGAAGCGACCCTGCCGCCGTCATGAGTGAGCTTCCTGGAGCCGAGCCCCTTGAAACCCGCGCCGCGGATGACGTCGCCGCCGCAGAGTCCGTCGGGGCGGTCACAGAGACCCCGTGGCTCTTGATTACAGGCGCAGTCGGGCTTGCCGCCAGTCTTCTCGCCGCCGAGAGTGCGCGCCGCCGCCGACGCACGTAAGCCTTCGCTGCGCGCCGAGGTCGCGCCCCGCTGCGCTACGCTCCGTTCGTGGAACCGAAGCGACTTCTTCTCGTTGATGCCTATGGCCTGATCTACCGCGCCTTTCACGCCATCCCGCCGCTGACGAACAGTCGCGGGATCCTGACCAACGCGGCATTTGGGTTTACAAGCATCCTGCTTCGCGCGATCGCCGACGCAAAGCCAGCGCGCGCCATCGTTGCCTTTGATGCGCCTGGGGCAACCCACCGCCATGAGCGCTTCCCTGCATACAAGGCGCAGCGGCCCTCCATGCCGGATGAGCTCCGATCACAGGTTCCACTTGTGCGAGACCTTGTTGCTGCGCTCGGCCTACCGCTGCTCGAGGCGCCTGGATATGAGGCGGACGATGTAATTGGCACGATCGCAGAACAGGCGCGCGCTGACGGGTGGGAGGTGATGATCGTCTCTGGTGACCTCGACATGCTTCAGCTCGTCGGACCGAACGTCTCCTTGCTTCACACGGCGAAGGGTGGCGCTGATGCGATGGTGATCTATGACCCCGCGAAGATCTTTGAGCGATACGGATTGACCCCAGAGCAAATTGTAGATTTCAAAGCGCTGAAAGGGGATAGCTCAGACAACATTCCTGGTGTCCCTGGAGTGGGGGAGAAGACAGCGGCAAAACTGATTGCAGCATTCGGCACCCTTGAGGCGCTGTATCAGCGGCTTGATGAAGTGGAACCTGTGCGAATTCGGGAGCTGCTTCGCCAGAATCAGGACGCCGCCTTTGCCGGACAAGGGTTGATGACCATTGACCGTGATGCACCGCTGCAGCTACCTGGCGAGGGGGGCACCATCGGTGAGTACGATCGAGACCTTGCGCTTGCACTCTTGCGTGAGCTTGAATTCCGCGCACTTATCGGACGCCTTCCACCACTGCAGGGGGAGGATCGAGCGACCGCGGCTGAGGCGGTGGCCGCAGCGACTGCAGGTGCAGCAATCCGTGGCGTGAAAGAACGCCCATCTGCGGTCGTCAGCGCACCGCCGCGTGTGACGAGCGGCGACCTGCAGCTCGGCTTCGACTTCAACGCGGTGAGCGAGGGGAATCGCGCCGCGGGCCAGCGCGGGGACGCGGCGACAGGCGCGGCCCCGCTTCTCGAAACATCCGCCGACCAGAGCGCACAGATCGAAGCAATCAAGCGCGGTGATCTAGCCGGGGCGGGTGTCCTCCACGTCCAGTCACCAGAAGATGCAGCCCGTCTCTTTGGCGCGCTACGGACGCACGGTGTCCTCGCACTTGGTGGAGAGGGGGTTAACCGCCGAGGTCCATCAGGACCGATGGCCCTTGCCATCGCTGATGAAGAGGGGGGGCTGATCACAGCCGACGACCCTGCCGTAATCCATCGACTGCTCACGCTCGTCGCGGGCGCTGGTCGCGATCTCGTTGGGCTCGGTGTCAAAGAGATCTTCGGCGCGCTGCTTGCGATCGGTGCTGACCGCCCCCTCCGCCTCGTCGATGACGTGGCACTAGGGAGCTGGATTGGGAATGTGACGCTGCGCAATCCTGGGCTTGTTGAGGTTGCCGCCGCCCGCCTCGGAGCCGACATTCCAGAACGGCGTACGCCGCTGCAGACAGCATCACTCTGCGCGGTGGTTGCGCTCGCCTCGCGCGCAGGACTTGATCGTGAGCTGCGTTCGATTGGGAGCGAACGGCTCTACCGAGAGATTGAACTGCCACTGACGGAAGTGTTGGCGCGCATGGAGGGGGCAGGGATCGCCGTTGATCAGCAGGCGCTTGCGCAACTCGGTGATGCGTTCGGGCGTGAGATCACACGCCTTGAAGCGGCTGCGGCATCGTCGGTTGGTCGTGCAGTCGCACTCGGATCACCGAAACAACTTGGCGAACTGCTCTTTGGCGAGCTCGGACTCTCACGCGGCAAGAAGACGAAGACGGGGGCGTGGTCAACGGATGCGAGTGTGCTCGAGGAGATCCAAGGGGAGCATCCGATCGTGGGCATTGCTTTGGAGTGGCGCACCGTTTCCAAGCTCCAGAGCACCTACGTTGAGGCGCTACCGAAACTTGTGGAGGCGGACGGCAGGATTCACACCACCTTCCAGCAGTCGGTTGCCGCCACAGGTCGCCTGAGTAGTGTGGATCCGAACCTCCAGAACATCCCGATCCGATCTGAGCTCGGGAGAAAGATTCGGCACGCGTTTGTGGCGGAGCCTGGGCACCTGCTGGTTGCCGCCGATTACAGCCAGATTGAGCTGCGCATCCTTGCACACGTGACACGAGACCCTCATCTGATTGAAGCGTTTGCGGCGGGGGAGGATATCCATCGTGCCACGGCGTCACGCGTCCTTGAGAAGCCACTCGATCAGGTCAACGACGACGAGCGAGCAATGGCGAAGATGGTCAATTTCGGAATTGCATACGGGATGGGTGACTTTGGCCTGGCGACACGCGCTGGGATCTCTCGTGATGCGGCAAAGTCATTTATCGCTGGATACTTTGAGCGGTACCCTGGCATCAAGCGGTATATCGACACGATTAAAGAGGAGGCGCGCGTTCACGGGGCGGTGACGACGCAGCTCGGTCGCCGCCGGCCGATCCCAGAACTCCGTGCAGCGAATCCTGCGCTTCGCGCCGCAGGAGAGCGAGCGGCGATCAATCATCCGATCCAGGGAACCGCAGCAGACATCATCAAGGTGGCGATGATTCGGCTCAGTCCTCGCCTCCGCGAAGCTGGGCTTACGGCGCGACTCATCCTGCAAGTACATGACGAGCTCCTCCTTGAGGCACCGCACGGTGAAGTTGATCGTCTCGTTCCGCTGCTCATTGAGACCATGGAGGGGGCGCTCGCCCTTGACGTTCCGCTCACCGTGGAGGCGAAGGTTGGCCCCCGCTGGGATGAGATGCAGAGGTGGACCGGGCATGCCTGAACTCCCAGAGGTAGAAACGGTTGCGCGTGATCTTGCGCGCCTTGTGAGCGGCGCAACGATCCGCACAGGGCGAATCCTTCGCACCGCAAATCTCAGCACGCCAGATCCTGAAACGTTCACGCGGGCGATTGCCGGCCGGAGGATTGAAGGGGTGCGCCGCCGCGCAAAGTGGGTGCTTGTCGACCTAGAGGGTGGTTTGATCTTGATGGTCCACCTGCGTATGACGGGCCAACTCGTGGTCCTTCCGGCGACTTCGGCCCCGGATCCATATGTTCGAGCAGAGCTGCAGCTCAGCGATCAGCGAGTGATTCGATTCCGTGATGTTCGCGCGTTCGGCAGGCTTGCACTAGTCGCACGGAGAGAGGACGGGAGTCCTTCGCGTTCGCTTGATCCGAACGGCGAAGCGGCACTTGGCGACCACGGACCAGAGCCGTTAGAGGCGACCTTTACGGCGTCTAGGTTTGCGAGCGATTTGAAGGGTCGCCGTGGCCGACTGAAGAGCCTCCTCCTCGATCAGCGATTCATCGCTGGGCTCGGCAACATCTATGTCGACGAGGCACTCTGGCGCGCTCGCCTGCACCCGCTCGCGACGGCTGCAGCGCTCCGAGCAGCGGAGGCGGAGCGGCTCCACCATGCGATCGTCTCGTTGCTTCGTGAGGCGGTGGCCGCACGCGGCTCGTCAATTGACGATTACACGGGACCGGATGGCGACGGTGAGATGCAGGAGCGCCTCGCCGTCTATCAGCGCGGCGGTGCGCCGTGCATGCGATGTGGCACCACGATTCGGCGCGTGACACTTGGAGGGCGCGGCACGCACTACTGTCCCCGCTGCCAGCCGCTTCCACGGGGGCGTCGCGCAGCCGGTTCGGCGGGAGACCTGAAGAAGTCCTCAACGCTGCGTCGAGGTCCACGGTGGAGCGAGTCCCTTGAAGAGGGGAGCCTTGGGGCGACCGCAACGGAGCGCGCGGCGGCGCGACGTCGGGCAGTCCGGTCTGGCGGTGCGCGATGAGCATTCTCTCGCTGAGCGACGTTGGACGCGAGATTGGCGCGGTCACCATTCTTGAGAACGTCAGTGTGAGTGTGGCCGCTGGCGAGAGGATTGGACTCGTGGGACCGAATGGAGCGGGGAAGACAACGCTGCTGCGCATGATGATTGGCCGAGACGAACCGGATCGAGGTCGCGTGGATCGCGCGCGTGGCGTCAACATTGAAGTGTTGGCGCAAGAGTCGTCCCATGACTCAAGGCTTCTTGGGGCAGCGACGCTCACCGATGCGGTCCGAAGTGGTGCGGAAGAGATCACAAGGATCGCCAACGCGTTGCAGGAGGCTGAGGCGGCCGGGAGCGTTGCGACGCCTGAGTATGCCGCCGCACGCCAACGATTTGATGCGCTGGAGGGATACACCATTGACGACCGAGTGGCGTCAGCACTTCGGGGTCTCGGGTTCCCAACCTCCCGACACGGAGAGTCCCCCTCGCGACTCTCTGGAGGAGAGCAGACCCGAGTTGCCCTGGCGCGACTCGTCATCGCTGATCCAGACCTCCTCCTCCTCGACGAGCCGACCAACCATCTGGATGTAGAAGCGATCGAGTGGCTCGAAGGGGCGCTGCGTGCTCGCGGCGGGGCACTCGTTGTGGCGAGTCACGATCGTTCATTCCTTGATGCCGTTGTGGATCGAGTCTGGGAGGTTCGCAACCACACCGTCACGCGATTCCGTGGGAACTACTCGGCATACGCGCAACAGCGCGAATCTGGGGAGCTGGACGCAGAGCGAGACGCGGAGCGACGGACGAAGGAGATCGCACGAGAGCGCGAGTTGATCCAGACGTATCGAAGCCATCGGAAGTACAGCAAGATGCACGAGCATGAGCGGCGGTTGGCGGCGATTGAGCCAGTGGTTGCACCGAAGCGCCGGGCAACGCTCGCCATCTCCGCCGCAGGAGCGGGTCGGGGCCCAGCAGAGCCCGTGCGCCTGGTGGAGGCAGAGGTTGGATATCGCGAGCCGGCGCGACGCGTCATCGCCCGTGCGGAGAGCATCGCACTCCGGCGTGGCGAGCGGGTTGGCATCGTCGGTCCGAATGGTGCGGGGAAGACCACGCTTCTGAAGAGCATCGCTGGGATCCTTGCCCCACTCAGCGGCGAGATTCAGGTTGCGCACGGTGTAATCCCTGCGTATCTCGCGCAGGTACGCGCCGCTGGTCTACACGGCGCCACCGTGATCGAAGCGCTTCGCACCGCGGTCCCCGTTGAAGCATCGGTTGCACGCGGGCACCTCGCTCGCTTCCTCTTCCGCGGCGACGAGGTGGATAAGGAGGTGACCGTGCTCTCGGGTGGCGAGCGGAGTCGACTCGAACTGGCCATCCTCGGACTTCTTCCATCAAACCTCCTCCTTCTGGACGAGCCGACAAACCACTTGGACGTGGACGCATGTGAGTCGCTGGAACGATTCCTCCTTGACGGGGAGCGAACGGTCCTTTTGGTTAGTCACGATCGTCGCCTGCTCGAACGCATCTGCACGCAGCTCTGGGTGGTAAGCGAAGGCGCGATCGTGCGATTCGATGGTGGATGGCGTGCATGGCGGAGCGCTGTTGCTGCAGGGTGGACGGTTGCCAACGCGGGCGTGCTTGACGCCGCGAAGCGAGCACCTGCACCCCGCGCAACTGGCAGCGCTCCGTCGCGTCCCGCCGCACCCGCACCAGCGAAAGGGAAGAAGGGGCCAGCGCTCAGCAAGGAGCAGGCGCGCCGCCGCCGCGCCGCGGTTGATGCAGATCTTGAGCGTCTCGGGCTGCGGAAGTCGCAGCTGGAGCTTTCACTCCTTGATCCAAAAGTGATCGCTTCATACACTGAGCTCGCGCGTGTGACGAGCGAACTCGCTGATGTCTCAGCAGCACTGACCGCGGCCGAAGAGGCGTGGCTCGCGTTGGAGGGTGAGGTGACGGCATGAAGGTGATCGGCGTCTCCGGTCCGATCGGTGCGGGGAAGAGTTCCGTCGTCAAGGCACTGACAGAGGACCGGGCGCTCGCTCGGGATCTCGGCGGTTCCGTGCACTCCATCGATGCGGACGCGGTGTTGCGAGAAGCCCGACGCACATCGCTCCCCCTGCAACGCGCGATCGGCGCGATCGTTCCAGAGGCACAACGTGAAGACGGGAGTCTGGACAGCGTTCGACTCTCATCCGCTGCCTTTGAGCGACCAGAGACTCTCGCGGCGCTCGAGCAGCTGCAGTGGCCCATCGCTCGGGAGGCGATCAGCGCGGCACGTGCAGCGGGGGAGGCGAGCGGCGCGGCACTGCTTCTTGTTGAAGCGATTGCGCTGCTCGACTCTGGTCTCGCTGAAACACTGGATGGCCTCCTCCTCATTGACGCGCCGCGTGAGATACGTCAGGCGAGACTGCTGGAGCGAGGGGTGAGCGCGGAAGACTTCGCGCGCCGTGAGGGGGCTCAAGCGGGTCTCAGCAGACGGCTGCGCGCAGCGGGGGCGCTCCCGATCGACGCTCAGCACAGCGTCGGAGAGGGTGCAGCTGCGGCGGCGGATGCACTCCGCCTTCTATGCTCCACAGGTGAAAGGGACCCCAATCCAACCGACTGATCACACCCCCGCACTCGGGGCGGCGTTCGCGCTGCGCTCAGACTTTCAGCCAACCGGAGACCAGCCGAAAGCGATCGAGGGCCTTGTTGAGGGCCTCCGCGCCGGGCTCCATCATCAGGTGCTCCTAGGGGCAACTGGGACTGGGAAGACCTTCACGATCGCGAACGTGATCCAGCAGGTGCAGCGGCCGACGCTGATTCTTGCGCACAACAAGACACTTGCGGCACAGCTCTACTCCGAGATCAAGGAGTTCTTCCCAGAGAACGCCGTGGAGTATTTCGTCTCTTACTTTGACTACTACCAGCCAGAGGCATATCTGCCGCGCTCCGATACCTACATTGAGAAGGATTCAAGTCGGAACGATGAGATTGACCAGCTGCGTCATGCGGCAACGAAGGCGCTCTTTGAGCGGCGCGACACGATCATTGTGGCCTCCGTAAGTTGCATCTACGGCCTCGGCGCACCGGTTGACTACGGGGCAACAATCTTGCGTGTGCGCAAAGCGGGGAAGTACCGCCGCGATGCCATCCTGCGTCACCTCGTTGACTTGCAGTATCAACGGAATGACGCCACGCTCGGCCGCGCCAAGTTCCGCGTGCGTGGAGACACCATTGAGGTGCAGCCTGCGGGTGAAGAGACGATTCTCCGCGTGGAGTTTTTCGGTGATGAAGTGGAGCGTATTGCGGAGGTGGACCCACTCACGGGTGAGATCCTCGCGGAGCGGAACGAGATGGTGATCTACCCCGCAACGCACTATGTGACCCCAACGGAGAAACTCGCCGAAGCGATTCGCGACATTGAGAAGGAGATGGAGTCGCGCTGCGGGGAGCTGGAGGCCACTGGGAAGATTCTCGAGGCGGCGCGTCTCAGGCAGCGAACCACCTTTGACCTCGAGATGATGCGCGAGGTTGGGTACTGCTCTGGGATTGAGAACTACTCCCGCCACCTCTCGCGCCGCGAGCCAGGGTCGCGCCCGTGGACACTGCTCGACTACTTCCCAGCTGATTGGCTTCTGGTGGTTGATGAGAGCCACATGAGCATCCCGCAGGTGGTTGGCATGTATAAGAACGATCGCTCGCGGAAGGAGATCCTCGTGGACTTCGGCTTCCGCCTCCCAAGCGCGCTCGATAATCGCCCACTCACGTTTGAGGAGTTTGAGGGGAGCGTGCGCCAGGCAATCTACGTCTCTGCCACTCCTGGAAGCTACGAGATGACGAAGCAGGAGAGCGTAGTGGAACAGCTCATCCGCCCGACAGGTGTGGTGGACCCGAAGATCACCGTCGTGCCAACCGTCGGTCAGATTGACGATCTGATGAAGCGTGTCCAGGAGAGGATCGCCCGTCGCGAACGCGTGATCATCACCACGCTCACCAAGCGAATGGCAGAAGAGCTCGCCGCCTACCTCGAGGAGGCCGGCATTCGCGTTCGCTACCTGCATAGCGAGATTGACACGTTGGAACGCGTGGAGATCCTGCGAGATCTACGACTCGGCGTCTTCGATGTGATCGTGGGGATCAATCTACTTCGCGAGGGGATTGACCTTCCAGAAGTAACCCTAGTGGCCATCTTGGACGCGGATAAGGAGGGGTTCCTCCGCAGCGCATGGGCGCTCATCCAGACCGTTGGGCGGGCGGCGCGCAACATTGGCGGCGAGGTAGTCTTTTACGCCGACAAGATGACAGAGTCGATGCGCGTTGCGATCTCAGAGACCGATCGACGCCGAGGGATCCAGGAGCGTTGGAATATTGCTCACGGCATCACCGCCACCACAATCAGCAAGCCGATTCGAGATTTGAATGATCGACTGCGCAGTGTTGCCGAGAAGGCTGATTCGTACGCTGGCGGGAAGGGTGGAGCGCTCAGTGAGATCGGACGAAGCGAGATTGAAAAGATGGTCAAGCAGCTCGAGGCGCAGATGCGACTCGCTGCAAAAGAGCTTGAGTTTGAACGTGCTGCATCAATTCGCGATGAACTACGCAGCCTCCGGCAGGGAGTCCTTGAAGAGAACGCTGCGGTGAGAATTGCGCGGCTCGCAGAACGCGCCGCTGATGACGCAGCTGAGCCTCGGGGGAGGGATCTGATGCCGCGCCGTGTTGCGAGTGGGACAGCGCGCACCGTGCTTGCGCCAGCCCTCGACACCGCAGGTGATTGGCTCCCTGGTCTCCGTGATGAGCATGAGGAGTCTGATGAGGTTGCAGCAGCCCCAGAGCAGCCGAGCGGCACCGATTCGGTACTCTCACGGCGACGCACCTGGGATCCGAGCGTGACCCCGAACGTGATCAAGCGCCGCGGCGAGCGTCCGCGCAGAAGGGGCTGAAGTGGCACAAGAGAAGATCGTGATCCGTGGTGCACGCGAGCACAACCTGAAGGGGATTGACCTTGAGATTCCCCGCGACCGACTTGTGGTGGTGACGGGAATCTCTGGATCCGGCAAGTCGAGCCTCGCCTTTGACACGATCTACGCCGAAGGGCAGCGCCGCTATGTGGAGAGCCTCTCCGCCTATGCACGGCAATTTCTTGGCCAGATGGAGAAGCCGGATGTGGACCTCATTGATGGCCTTTCGCCTGCTATCTCCATTGACCAGAAGGGCTCCTCGCGCAACCCGCGTTCAACCGTAGGGACGATCACCGAGATTTGGGATCACCTCCGACTTCTCTACGCGCGTGCTGGGACGCCGCACTGTCCGAAGTGTGATCGCCCCATCAGCCGAGTCTCCCTTGATCACATTGTTGATGAGATCCTGCAACTCCCTGACGGGACACGCCTTCTCGTGCTCGGTCCAGTGCTTCGCGACCGGAAGGGTGAAGGGGAGACCTTCTTCCACGCCGCGCGGAAGGCGGGCTTCAGCCGTGTCCGTGTCAACGGAACGCTGTACGACCTCGACGACGCGCCGAAACTCGACAAGAAGAAGCGACACAGCATTGAGGTGGTGGTCGATCGCTTTATTGTGCGGCGACCCGTTGATGAGAAGGGGAAGCCACTTCCGCCAGAAGATCGCAGCCGGCTCTCCGACTCTGTCGAGACGGCGCTGAAGCTCGGCGAAGGGCTCGTCATCATCTCCTCGGCCGCTGCGGAGGGATCAAAGCCAACGTTCGAGGAGCGACTCTTCAGCGAGAAGCTCGGCTGTCCATACGACGGCACGGTGATGGATGACCTTGAGCCGCGTTCGTTCAGCTTCAACTCGCCGCACGGTGCCTGCCCCGAGTGCACCGGCCTCGGCTTCCGACTTGAGGTTGATGCTGAGCGCGTGATTGATCCGGAGAAGTCGGTCCTTGAGGGCGGACTCGTTCCGTGGTCGCGCTCACCAGAGGGGAGCTGGTACCTGAAGGTGGTGACCGCCGCGATGAAGGCGAAGAAGTGGAACCCGAAGACGCCGATCGGCGAACTCCCCGCCGCGGCACAGGAGTATCTCCTCAACGCCGAGCGCGAAGATCGTTTCACCGTCACCTATGAGAACGCCAGCTACCGCAACACGTACAAGGCGGCATTCGAAGGGATCATCGCGAATCTTGAGCGCCGCCACCGCGAGACGGACTCCGAGCTGGTGCGCGTGGAGATCGAGCGCTACATGGTCAGCCGCCCCTGCCCAGAGTGCAAGGGGCGTCGCCTCAAGCCTGAGATGCTCGCCGTGCGCGTTGCGGAGAAGAACATCGCCGAGGTTGCAGCGATGCCGATCGGCGAGCTCACGCGCTGGATCAACGCCCTGACACCGCTGCTTGGCGAGCGTGAGCGAACGATCGCGAAGGCGATCGTCAAAGAGATTGCCGAGCGGGCTGGCTTCCTCGTAGATGTTGGACTGGACTACCTCACCGTGGATCGCACCGCCACCA
>JBBAWP010000026.1:0-14802 GCA_040397155.1 Candidatus Limnocylindrus sp. | reverse complement strand
CGCGGCCTCGCTGGTGCGCTGAACTCCAACCTGATCCGCTTCGCCATGAAGGAGTTGGAGAGCGCAGGGCCTGGGACCCGCATCGTCACGATCGGGAAGAAGGGTCGTGACGCCCTGGCCCGAGGTGGGTATGAGATTGCGGCCGCCTTTCCTGGATACGGAGACAAGCCCTCCTTCGCCGATGTCACCCCACTCGTACGCCTCCTCACGGATGACTTCCTTGGCGGTCGCGCCGTGAACGTCACGCTCATCCACCCAACTTTTGTCTCCACGCTGGTGCAGCGCCCAGAAGGGGTGCAGCTCCTCCCAATTCAGCCAACGGTTGATACGGCGGGAATCCCTGGGAATCAGTTCCTCTTCGAGCCAGACCCCGCCACGGTGCTGGAGGCGCTCCTCCCTCGCTACGTTGCCACGCGCATCTTCCAAGCGGTGCTGGAGACCACGGCGTGCGAGCAGTCGAGCCGCATGGTGGCAATGAAGAACGCAACAGAGAGCGCGGGAGATCTCATCAGTGATCTCACGCTTACCTATAACAAGGTGCGACAAGCAAACATCACCCGAGAGATGATCGAAATTGCTTCGGGCGCAAGCGCGCACTGAAGCTGAGAGCGTAGGAGGAGTTATGGCGAACGCAGGAACAAAGAGCGCAGGAGCCGTAGGAACGGTCGTTCAGATCACCGGACCAGTCGTTGACATTGAGTTCGCCGCACGAGAGCTGCCTGCGATCTACAACGCGGTCCGCGTTGATCGCGCAGACGGATCACTCGTTGTTGAGGTGCAGCAGCATCTCGGCAACAACCGCGTTCGATCCGTCGCCATGACAACAACCGACGGCCTCGCACGTGGCGCAAAGGCCACAGACCTCGGCGCACCAATCTCCGTCCCTGTTGGCGCTGGAACACTTGGCCGCGTCTTCAATGTGCTCGGTGAAGCCATTGATCAGGCGGGTGACGTGAAATCAGATACACGACTCCCAATCCACCGCTCTGCACCAGCATTCGATGATCTCACCACTGAGACCGAGCTCTTCGAAACTGGCATCAAGGTGATCGACCTTGTCTGCCCATTCAAGAAGGGCGGAAAGATCGGCATCTTCGGCGGCGCCGGCGTTGGTAAGACGGTGGTGATCCAGGAGCTGATTCGCAACGTTGCGCAAGAGCACTCCGGCTACTCCGTCTTCGCGGGCGTCGGTGAGCGTTCACGCGAAGGGAACGACTTGATTCACGAAATGCGTGACTCAGGCGTTATTGATAAGACCGTGATGGTGTTCGGGCAGATGAACGAGCCACCTGGAGCGCGTCTGCGCGTTGCGCTCTCCGGCTTGACGATGGCGGAGTACTTCCGCGACGAAGAGGGTCGCGACGTGCTCCTCTTCATCGACAACATCTTCCGCTTCACGCAAGCAGGATCCGAAGTATCCGCGCTGCTTGGCCGCATGCCGAGCGCCGTGGGATACCAGCCGAACTTGGCAACGGAGATGGCGGCGCTCCAAGAGCGCATCACCTCCACCAAGAAGGGGTCGATCACGTCACTGCAGGCCGTCTACGTGCCAGCAGACGACTACACCGACCCAGCACCGGCAACAACGTTCGGACACCTTGACTCCACGATTCGCCTTGAGCGAAGCATTGCGGAGTTGGGAATCTATCCGGCCGTGGATCCGTTGACGTCAACGTCACGCGTGCTCGACCCGAACGTGGTTGGCGCAAGCCACTACGAGACGGCGCGCGAGGTACAGCGTGTGCTGCAGCGTTATCGTGACCTACAAGACATCATCGCCATTCTCGGAATGGACGAGCTCTCGCCAGATGACAAGTCGCTCGTTTCACGCGCGCGACGTCTGCAGCGCTTCATGAGCCAGCCGTTCTTCGTCGCGGAGGTCTTCACGGGCCGCCCCGGCAAGTTCGTCAAGATTGCAGACACGGTTGCATCGTTCCGCGAGATTCTGGAAGGGAAGGCCGACGCACTGCCAGAGCAGGCGTTCTTCCTCGCCGGCACGCTGGACGACGTACGCGCGAACGCCGCCGCAATGGCGAAGTAGCGCATGTCATTCTCGTTGGAGATCGTGACGCCGGAGCGACTCACCTGGAGTGGTGAGGCAACGGCCCTTGTTCTGCCAACGGTTGACGGTGAGGTTGGCATTCTTCCGAAGCACGAGCCGTACGTCACCGTGCTCGGACTTGGCGAGGGTCGGATCACCTTGAAGGACGGCAGCGTGGAGCTCCTGGCGATCATTGGCGGGTTCGTGCAGGTGCGTCCAGATCGCGTTCTGGTGCTGGCAGAGTCTGCTGATCTCGCCGCGGACCTTGACGTGGAGGCCATTGAAAAGGCAAAGGCGGTCGCCGAGCAGGCGCTCGCGCAGGTGGACCAGGCAGACCCAGGAGCCGTTGCTGCGGCTCGAGCCAGCATGGCCCGCGCACTCCTTCAGTCGAGCCTTGCGGAGCGCCGCCGCCGCCGCGGCTGACCTCCCTGACGCCTCGCACAACGCCTCGCCGAACGCCTCGCATCTCACTGCGAACAACGCCCCAGCGCACAAGAAGCTGCTCGGTTGGACGCCGTGAGGGGAGAGGGGCGAGAATCCACGCATGAGTAAGGAAGCGATGCCCAAGCCGTTCTCCTGGGAGTACCGCCCCACGGTGCTCGCCAAAGAGGCGTTCCACATCACGGGTGGCCGTCCGCTCAGTGGCAGCGTGCGCGTATCCGGCGCAAAGAATGCCGCGCTGAAGATGATGGCCGCGTCGGTACTCACCGGCGAAACGCTACGACTAGAAAACGTCCCAGAGATCCTTGATATTGAGGTGCTGCGCGACACACTCCGCGATCTTGGCGTTGCGGTGGAACGCGAAACAGATGGCACGATGGATCTCACCGCGGGTGACGTGGAGTGGCTCTTCGTTCCGTTGGAGGCGGCGGCCAAGATGCGCGCGAGCTTCATGTTGCTCGGCCCACTCCTTGCGCGATTCGGTCGCGTCATCATCAGCAATCCTGGCGGCGATCGAATTGGACGACGCCCCGTCAATCTTCATGTTGATGCAATGCGCGCGCTCGGCGCAGAGATTGACTATCGCGATGGCTACTACTTTGCAAAGAGCAGCGGTAGACTGCGCGGCGCAGATATCACCTTCCCGCACGTCACCGTGATGGGGACAGAGAATGCAATGCTCGCCGCAGTACTCGCAAAAGGGACGACGCGCATCCAACCTGCTGCGCAGGAGCCAGAGGTAGACGACCTCATCACGCTCCTCAATGCAATGGGCGCGCAGGTCCAACGCACTGCACCAGATGTGATTGAAATCCAAGGTGTTGATGCGCTGCACGGTGCAACACACCGCGTGATGCCCGATCGGATTGAAGCAGGAACATTCGCAACCGCCGCCGCAGTGATTGGCGGCAGTATTGAGATTACGGAGATTGAACCGGCGCACCTTGGTGGTTTCTTACAGGTGTTGGAGCGCATGGGTGTTGAACACAGCGTGACGGGAAAAACTCTGCGCGTCAGCGGTACGCTACAGGGCGAAGGTTCGTACAAGGCGGTAGACATCACGACCGCTCCGTATCCAGGGCTCGCCACCGACCTTCAGCCTTCTGCAGGACTGATCCTGACGCGAGCTGCGGGCGTCAGCAACATTCATGAGACGATCTTTGAAGATCGACTTGAATGGCTGGTAGGCCTGCGCAACTTTGGCGCACAGGTGGAGATCCTTGACCCGCGGCACGCGCGGATCAGTGGGCCAACGGCATTCACTGCGGCAGAGGCGGATATCCCAGATCTGCGCGCAGGGGCCACGCTCATGCTTGCCGCGCTCGCCGCCCCTGGCGAGAGCAGGATCCACGGCGCGCACCACGTCCGCCGCGGCTATGCCACCATTGAGGAGAAGTTCCGTGGCCTCGGCGCGGAGCTGACGCACGTCAGCGAAGAGGAGAAGAGCCCAGCATGAAGATTGGAATTGACCTTGGCACCGCCAACGTGCTGGTTTTCGTGCAGGGTCAAGGGATCACCGTGCGTGAGCCGAGCGTTGTGGCAATTGACGCGGACGATCGGATCGTTGCGGTCGGCACCGAGGCGAAGGAGATGGTCGGACGCACCCCAGGATCCATCACCGCCATTCGCCCACTCCGCGACGGCGTGATCGCTGACTACGTGGTGACCGAAGCGATGCTTCGCTACTTCATCAAGAAGGGGACGGCGGGGAAGATCTCCTTCGGTCGCCCTGACGTCCTCGTGAGCGTTCCCGCCGGCTCAACCTCCGTGGAGAAGCGCTACGTCCTGGATGCCGCGCGACAGGCGGGTGCTGGCAAGGCGTACCTGATTGAAGAGCCAATGGCGGCGGCGATCGGCGCACAGCTGCCAATCAGCGGTCCGTCGGGGAACATGATCGTGAACATTGGTGGTGGTACGGCAGAGATTGCCGTGATCTCCCTCTCGGACATCGTGGTCGCCAAGAGTCACCGCGTTGGTGGGAACCGTTTTGACGAAGCGATCGCCCTCTACATCCGCCGCAAGTACAACCTCATGATCGGCGACCGCACCGCGGAGCAGGTGAAGCTCGAGATTGGAAGCGCCCTTCCGCTTGAGGAGGAGTTGACCATGAGCGTCAAGGGCCGAGACATGATCGCCGGTCTCCCCCGAGAGGTTCTCATCACCTCAACGGAGATCACGGAGGCGATGGAAGTGCCGCTGCGAAACCTCACCGACGCCATCCGTGGCGTGCTCGAGCAGACGCCACCAGAGCTCAGTGCAGACATCATCGACAAGGGGATCGTCCTCTCGGGCGGTGGCGCGCTGCTACGCAACATTGACCGCCTCATCACCAACGTCACTGGCGTTGCCGCCCATGTGGCACCAGATCCGCTGAGCTGCGTGGCGAAGGGGACAGGAATCGCGCTTGAACACTTTGACGTCTTCGCCAAGTCGCTGACGTCACAAGCCTGATCCGTGCCACTGCACCAGCGCGAAGGCTGGACGCAGGAGGGTGCCCCCAAGGCATTCGTTGATCTCCACTCCCACTCTTCGTCAAGCTTCGACTCACTGAGCGATCCCATCGCGCTCACGCGCGCCGCTGCAGCTCGCGGGATCACTCATCTCGCAATCACCGACCATGATCGCGTTGACGGCGCACAACGGGCACGTGACGCGCAGATCCCCGGCATCACCGTTCTTATTGGTTCCGAAGTGCGCACGCGTGATGGTGACATGATCGCGCTCTTCATTGAGCGACCCATCAAGGTTGGACTCCCACCCGCGGAGGCTATTGCAGCGATTCGTGAGCAAGGCGGCCTCGTTGGAATTCCGCACCCATTTGATGGCACACGCGGCTCGCTACTTCTCAAGGAAGAACATGCAGAACTCATCACGCTCGTTGACTGGATTGAAGGGTGGAACGCGCGACTCCTCGCACCAGGTGGTAATGCGCGCGCAGCGACGCTTGCGGCAACACATGGGATCCCAAGCGTTGCATCTTCAGACGCGCACAGCATCATGGAGATTGGAAACGCAGCAACGGTGCTCGCTGGCGATCCATCAACCCCAGCACTGATGCGCGCAGCACTCGCTGCCCCACATGAACTCATCACCGGTCGCGGTGCACTACTCGCGCGCTTGGTGATGCCGTTCGTCAAAGTCATTAATGCGACACGTGGAAATAGACGCATCAAGCCCGGCTTTACCTACGGCGAGCGGGAATGATCGGCGAAACGGAATGAGCGAGGCGAAAACCTCGTTCAGCATTGGCGAGCGGATACGGCGTCCCTCCACGATCGCAGGACTTCTCTTTACCGTGGTCCTGCTGGTTGGACTCTGGCGCGCTGCCAGTGCGTTCAACCTTGATCAAGTTGCGACACTGATCGGATCCGCGAATCCACTCGCGCTGGTTGTAGCGCTGGCTGCAACACTCGCCACCCTGCTCCTTCGTGGACTGCGATGGCGCGAACTTCTCAGTGTGGTGAATCTCTCAATCTCGCGTCGTGCTGCAATTGAAATCCTTGCCCTCTCTTTCTGGGTCAACGTCGTGTTGCCCGCAAAGATTGGTGACTTCTACCGCGCGTGGCTTCTGAAGCGCAATGGTGGCCCTTCGTTTGGCCGCGGTGTTGGCACCGTCGTGTTGGAGCGCGCGCTCGATCTCATCACGGTCGCACTTCTTGGTGCGCTCTCCGGCGCCGTTGCCTTCGGCGGTGAGCTTCCTACCGCTGTGTTGGTGTTGATGGTGTTTGCCCTCGTACTTGCACTGGTGGGGATCCTGGTGCTCCTTGCTGCGCGCGGTCCCGCCAGCAGGTTGAGCAAGCGGCTGCCGCTTCCGAGGCAGGCCGCCGAACCACTGGAGCGCGCCTTTGATGCGCTGAAGGAGGGGAGCACGCGCGGCGGGATCGTGCGCGTTGCACCGCATACATGCGTGATCTGGGCGCTCCAAGCGCTGCGACTCGGCGCTGTCGCCGCTGCACTCGGACTCTTCCAGGTAGACCCAGCAGCCGGTGCGATTGGCCCTTCCGCGGTGCTCTTCACCGCACTCGCCTCTGCCGTGTTGAGCACCGTCCCGTTCACCCCAGCAGGTTTAGGCATTGTTGAGGCGGGGAGTGTTGGCATCTTGGTTGGGATCTTCGGCATGACTCCTGAGTCGGCGATCGCCCTCATGCTGCTTGACCGCATCACAGATATCGGCTCGCTGATGGCTGGGGGGGCCGTTCTCTTTGCCGTGTCACCATTCCGGCGCGGTGCCGGAAGTCTCCGCTAGCGCCCCTTCACACTCCGCTTCGCAGCGCTCTTCTTCGCAGCAGGCTTCGGCGTCTTCGCCACCTTCTTGACAGCCGCCACAGGCTTCACCGCCTTCTTGGCCGGCTTCGGCACACCTGGAGCCTCCGCTGGGAGCGGCTTCAGTTTCAGGTTCCCCTGCGCAAGTTGGATCGTGCGCTCAACGTTCAGTTTGTCCCAGCCCTCTTCCATCCCCGGTGTCTCCAGGTAGTACGCGGCATGGGCGAGTTTCGGATGACTGATCAGCGCGGCGAGTCCACGCGCGCCAACTTCGCCGCCGCCAATGTGTTGGTGTCGGTCCAGTTTGGAGCCGTGCGCCGCCTTGCTGTCGTTGTAATGAATCATCACGAGCTTCTCAAGGCCAATCTTGCGATCAAACTCTTCAATGACGCGATCAAGCTCATCAAGATCAGACATCTCAACACCAGCGCCCCAGAGGTGCGCCGAGTCTAGGCAGTAGCCCACGCGCGACATATCAACCCGTCGCTTCCCCATTGCTTCGTGGATGGCGATCAACTCATCGATGCTTTCACCAATGCCGTTCCCTCCGCCCGCAGAGTTCTCGAGCACCAGGAGTGCATCGCTCGCCGTTGCTGGGACGCCGTCAAGGATCTGATCAACCGCCTCGGCGACGCGCTTCACACCCGTCTCAATTCCAGTGCCTAGATGTGAGCCAATGTGCACGTTGATGAACGACGCGCCGTATGCGGGAGCAACGCGCAACTCGTGTTGCAGCATCGCAATGCTCTTTTCGCGAACCTCTGGTCGAGGTCCTGCGAGATTGGCAAGATATGCGGCGTGCACCGCGAGTGGACCAAAGCCGTGCTCCTTCATTCGTGCGCGGAATTCAGGGAGCTCTTTCGGCAGCTCTGCGCGCCGCGCCCAACCGGTTGGGTTACCAGTAAAGATCTGCAGTCCCATGGCGCCAACGGCGGCGGCACGATCTGCAGCCTTGACGAGGCCAGGTCCAACGGCAAGGTGCGCGCCAAGCATGCGATCGAGTCGCCCTGCGGCGGCGGGTGGTGCCGAACTCTTCCTACTCTTGGCGGCCATGCGTGCATCCTCCCACAACGACGGGTGTTGACGCGCGCGTTCATGCGCGCGTGTACTTGCGTGTGGATGCGATAGCGGAGCAGTTACTCCGGGAAGGCGGTGATGGTGATCTCGATCCCAAGGCCTTCCGTCAGCTCAACGGACGCAGCGCTCTCCACGAGTTCGCCCATAACGCGAATCTCGGCAAGGCCCGCGTTCACGGCATTTGGAATCGTTGCGTTCGTGCTGCGGCGCCAGACCTCAAGGAAGTCGGCAAGTGTTGCGAGCGTCTCATCTGGGGCTTCAACGTGAAGCTGACCGTCTGGGTCATGGGTGTGCAACCAGTACATGCAGTTCTGGCTAATTCCGATGTTCGGTGGAACTTCGGCGGTGGTTCCATCTGGCAGCTTGATCGTGAGCTGCGAGTGAATGTGATACGCCGCGTCATGCCCGCCCGAATCGCAAGAAACCGCGCCCACGTCTTCGCCGAATCCGCCAACGGGATCTGTCATCGGTACGCCGTCTTTATCCGTCCCCGAGCATGCAGCGACCAGCACTGCCGCCGCGAGAGCTCCAAAAAACTTCTTTTGCATGCGGCAATGATAGCAAGTTGTTCAGCGACACCTCATCGCTCATAGGCCACGCTCACCACAGCGATCCAGCGGACTCCTGCCACTCGCAGGGCTCGCGCCGCCTCACGGGCGGTCGCGCCACTCGTCTGGATGTCATCAACCAGCACTACGGCACTCGGTAGCTCCACGTCCTCCCTGCACGACATGGCCCCCTGCATGATTAACGCTCGCGCGGAGCGAGTGGCGCCATGAAGGGGTTCGGTGCTTCGAACGCGCGCGAGGAGTGCCCGAACTGGGAGCTGCGCAGCGGCTCCTGCCGCAGTCGCGAGCAGCGCCGCATGGTCAAAGCCGCGCTCGTGCACGCGGCCCTGGTCCGTAGGGATTGGCACGAGCGTGACCTGAAACGCTGCTCGTGCTGACACCTGCTTGATTGCGGGCACGAGTGCCACGCCAAGCTCACGCGCGAGCCCCTGCACACCCCCGTATTTCATGGTGCGAATGGCCGCACCGAGACCGCCCTCATATGGACCAAGCGCTGCGGCAGCGGAGAGGTTCCCTGCCGGGAGTGCCACGGCGCGGTCCGTGATCCACTCGGCGCGACACTCCGCGCAGAGCAGCGCCCCCTCGCACTCGCAGATCCCGCAGCGGGGCGGAGCGAGGAGTTCAACCAACGGCGCGGCTGCCGAGCGCACGAGGAGTTGGAGCTGTAGCGAAAACGTGCGCATGCAGCGATCCTCCACGCTCAAGCGTACGGAGCGCGTACGATACGGAGATGACGACCCCAGTAGGCTCCCTCGCCGTCTCCGCGACCCCGCTGGCTGGGGTGAGCGAAGAGGAGTGGTCTGCGCTCCTGCAGGCCAACTCGAGCGCAAGCGCCTTCTCGCTCCGCGCATTTAATCAGGCGTGGTGGAGCGCACACGGGGGTGGCGCGGAAGACGTCAGCATCGCTGTGCGGAGTGCCTCAAACGGCGAACTGCTCGGCTACCTCCCGTTGATGCGCCGACCGGATGGTGTGATCTACTCCGGCGCAACGCTGCACATTGATTACGCCACCGTGCTGCTCGCACCACACACGGGCGCGCAGAGTCAGGAGTTCGATCCTGTTGCAGACGCACTTGCAACGGCACTCCTTGCGCTCAACTCGCCAATCAACATGATGCGCATTCGCCCCGCTGATGCCGCGCACGTTCGAATGGTTGCCGCAATCCAGCGCGCCGCTACGGTTGCATCGCGCGCGGCAACATATGCGATTGAAGAGCCGGCGCCATACATTGATCTTCAAGGCATCCGCACGTTAGATGAACATCTTGATCGCCTTGATAAGAAGCAGCGCCACGAGATTCGACGCAAGGTTCGCCGCGGTGAAGCGGCTGGCGTGCAGATCAGCGCGAGTGAAGATGTGCTCGCTGATCTTCCAGAGTTCGTTCGCTTGCATCGCGCGCGTTGGGGTGAACGCGGGCTCTTTACCGAAACACCTAAAGGCGTGGAAGAGGAAGCCTTCCTGCGCGAACTCTTCGCCAAGGCGCCGCGTGACACGATCACGATGTTGATGGCGCGTAACGAAGAGTTCGGCACGTTCGCCGCTGGACTATTTCTGCGAGACGCTGGTGCACTGCGATATTGGAATGCTGGAGGTGACGCGGCCGCGCGCGCGCTTTCGCCTGGCGTGCTTCTCTTCGTGCACGGCCTAACACTCGCAATCAACGAAGGACGTGCGCAGTTGGACTTCTTGCGCGGGAACGAACCGTACAAGTACGAGTGTGGTGCGGTAGACGCGCAGGTGATGAAGTTGGAGATCCCTCTATGAGTCGCATGAATCACCAGCAGCCGTGCACGGGGCGCGCGCCTGCAGGTCCGCTCCCTGACGGCTCGCGTATCCGCGTGATGCAGCTCCTTGCCACAGGGACCAATGGTGGCGCGCAAGAGAGCCTCGTCAATACAGTGCTGCGTCTAGATAACTCGCGCCACGATGTGTGCGTGGTCTCGCTTTCGCACGGGAGCACGGTAAAGCGACTCGAACGTCTCAAGATTCCCGTTGAGGTGATTGAAGACGAGCACGATGATCGCGCGGCGGCGGCACTCGCTGAGCGGATGATCACGCTGAAGCCGCAGGTGATCCACGCGCACATGTTCCGCGCCGATGTTGTTGCGGTCTATGCGGCCGACCTTGTGGAGAAGCGCACAGGGGTTCGTCCGCTTGTGGTCTCCACGCTGCACTCGAGCCGCTTCCGGTCTGCGGAGGATCGTGAACTACTGGAGAAGCTCACGCCGCGTATCGACTGGCTGATCGCCGTGAGCGATGCGATCGTGCGCAAAATCGTGGCGGAGAACCGCGACAGCACCGCCATCAGCAGGATCTACAACGGCGTGGATTTGGAACGCTTCGATGAAGCGCCTGGCCGCGACGTCGTGCGCAAGGAATTCGGCATCCCAAGTGACGCCCCAGTGGTGGCGGCGATTGGCCGCCTTGAGCCTGAGAAGGGGCACCCCACGCTCATTGAGGCCTGGCCGCTGGTGCACCACCATTTCCCGCAGGCGCGCCTCTTGATTGCTGGCGAAGGATCCGAGCGCGATCGGCTCGAAGGGCTCGCCGCTGCACACCTACGCAGCGAACTCTGCTGTGACAGCGTTGCCTTCCTTGGTCGGCGTGATGACATCCCTGCGGTCTTGGCGGCGGCAGATGTGGTGGCGATGCCGAGCTACCGTGAAGCGCAAGGGATCGCCATCCTTGAAGCGCTCGCCGCAGAGCGACCGGTGGTGGCGAGCAACGTGGGCGGAATCCCCGAGATGATCACCGATGGTGAAACGGGAATCTTGGTACCGTCGCACGATCCGTCTGCACTCGCAGCGGCGATCATTGCACTCTTCACACATCCAGATCGCGCGGCGAAACTCGCCGCCGCTGGGCACGAGATGGTGCACGAAGAGTTCTGCATTGACTACATGATGCGAGACATCGAGGCGATTTATGCGCTCGCCGTAGATGGTGATGCAACACTCGTCCCTGATCGGAACGGCGCTCGTGCGTAGCGGCGTTCGCGCTTAGCGGCGGACAGCGCTCCAGTAGCGCTCGGCAGATCCAGAGCGACCAGCATCAAGCGCCACACGCGCGCCATGACCACGCACCGCATCTGCCATCTTCTCTACTGAGCCGAAGAGGTGCGGTGTTTGCGATTCGTAGAGTGAGATCCCTTTGATCTTGGTCTCAATAACCGCACTCGTGTCCACAATCTCAGGCGTCAGTGCAACATCCGCTGGCAGTTCGGCGGAATACTCTGCAGGGAGTCCACCCTGTGCGTTGAACTCGCTCCACCACGCGTACGGGAAGTCTTCATAGAACGAGATTCTGCTCGCCCAGTCTGGGCCAGGCATCTCCCACTTGCGCGGTTCTGCCAGAAGTGCCGCACCAACCTTGCGTGCGAGCTGATGATCAACATGTGATCCAATGCCGAGCGGGAAGTAGACCTGCTGCGGCTCAAGTCGCGCGATCTCCTTTGCGAGCAGCGCAACTGGTGCCACATCGCCGTCACGAACACGGCCAAGCAACTGTTCGTCACCTTCGTAGCCACGGAAGACCGCGTCTGGGAGATCAAGGAAGATCACCGCCGCCTCGCTGAAGAGTGCGTAGCGCTCATCTTCCATCTTGCGCTGCGCCATCGCGTCACCCGCCGCAGCTGCTACGGCAATTGCGCCGGGTGTTGTTGTCCCCTGTCCGCCAACCGCATCCACATCTTTTGCGTGCGGGAGTCCGCCGCCGCCACTGATATCTGCCTTGCGATACCAGGATGCGCGCTGCCAGAACTCTTTTGCGCTCGCATCCGCCTCCTGCTGCGTGGCGGCGAGCCGACCGCGCTCCGCCTGCCACGGCGCAAGCTCGCTCTCTGTCTCACCGGGAACGTCCACGTCCGCAGCAACAGAGCCGCGATCGAAAGATTCCGTTGACGGCCAGATCGCCTTGCCGCCGAAACCGAGCGCCTTGCGCTGGTACGAGGACATGCGCGCGAGATCACCGTGACCAGAGAAGACGCTGATGATGATCACGTTCTGTCCGAGTTCGCGCAGGTGGGCGATCAGTCCGCCACACGAGAGTGCCGCGTCATCTGGGTGTGGTGAGATGAAGATGTGGCTCATGGCGTGACCTCAGCGCAACATGCCGCGCGCGGTAACTGCGCTACGGGCTAGGCGAGACGCTCGGCGACTCGGACGCGCTCGGCGCGGGGGTCGCGGAGAGCGCCTTGGGGAACGTCTTCAAGAAGCCATCACGACCAAAGATCATTGGGTAGGCGATCACGGCCGCAATGGCGATCGTGCAGATCAGCACGAAGGTTCGGGGTCCGCGGTCTCTGGTCATGCGGGTAATTCTAGCGGGGTCAGCGCAGGGAGGCGTATCCGGTGAGTTCCACGTAGGCGTCGCCTCGGACTGGGCGGCCGTCCAGGCTGCCGCGCACCACGCTGGACCCCTCCCAGTAGATGACCCCAGTGGTCGCTCGCGTGTCGAGCTCCTGATCCTTCACATCTGGGGTGATCGTGACCTGCAGGCCACGCGTGGGGATCTTCAGCCCCCAGCCGGAGGGCCAGACCGCTCCCGTATGTGGACTCGTCCACTCGCCGGTCGGCGTCAACTGGATCTCACTCCCGTCGATCCGATCGTAGTCGCCGTCCCCGTTGATCCACGTGCCGTAGATGAGTGGGTAACTGCCGTCCGCGGCACGCACAAAGGAGAGGGTCACCTCAATCCCGCGTGCACTCCCGTCATCAAGTGTGAGTGCGAACCAGTCCCAACCGCCTCCACCCACCGCAATGAAGTCGCCCCACTGATGGTCGAACCAGGACGTCCCCTGCACGGCGAGCACCTCACCATCAACGGTGAGCGTTCCACCGGTTGGCATGCGCGTGCGCGAGTAGTAGTAGGAGCCACCCGCAACATCGAAGTCCACCCAACCGTCGTTGTCGTGAAGAACGGGCGTCTCGGGTGCGGCGAGCTGCAGGTTGAACCACTCCGCACCAATCTGCATGGAACCATCAAGCCCAACAATCATGCTCCACGGATCGTTATCAATCGTTGCAGGGCTCAACGGGTCTGCGCCAGTGATGGCAAACGCCGCAGCGATCGGCGCGTCAATCATCGCGGTGATATCAACCTGCGGACCAATCTCAGCGCGCTCGTAGTAGGTGAAGGATCCTTCACGCCCGTTTCGCGGCTTCTCTGTCAGCGCCATGTGTGATGCCCAAGTGACAGGGAAGTCACCACGAATTGCGCGGAAGATCACCGCCTCATATCCAAACGCGCGCGAACCATCCAGCGTGGTCAGATGTCCTGTGACGTACCACCACTCGGTGAGTCGATCATGCGGCGCATCGTCGCGCGGGAACTGCACCGGTTGCGGATCGTTGCGTGGCGGCGGTGGCGTCACCTTAACGATCGGCGCACCAGCAACCGCAGGCGGGTTCGCCAAGATTGGACCACTGCATGCGCTCACCGTGAAGAGCGCGAACACCAGTGCCATTACCTTCATCATCGGCTGCGCGCCTCCGCTTCCGCTTCACTGGCAATGCGACCGGCGAGTAGGCGTTGCATCCACTTCGGCGACCACCAGTTCCAATCACCAAAGAGTCGCATCGTTGCAGGGACTAAGAGGGCGCGAACAATTGTGGCGTCAAGTGCCACGGCAATTGCAACACCAACGCCGAGCGCTTTGATCAACACGATCTCCGCGAAGATGAACGACGCAGATACAACAAAGACGATCAGTGCGGCAGAGGTGATGATGCGTCCGCTGCGCTCAAGGCCACCCGCAACGGCTGCCACGTTGTCGCCGGTGCGATCGTAAATCTCGCGCATGCGCGTGAGGAGGAAGACTTCGTAGTCCATGGAGAGACCGAAGAGGACGCAGAACAGGATCACGGGGATGGTTGTCTCTACGAATCCGAGCGGCGCAAATCCAAGGAGTGCGGAGAGATTCCCATCTTGGAAGATCCAGACGAGTGCGCCGAAGCTTGCAAGGATGGAGAGCATGTTCATGAAGACCGCCTTGATCGGAAGCACAATGGAACGCAACAGCACGGCGAGGATGAGCAGCGTACTGATGATCACCACCGCGGCGGAGCGTGGGAACTCTGCGGAGATGGTGTCCACCACATCCACAATCTCCGCGGCACCACCACCAATGAGCGCCTCAACACCATCTGGTGGCGTGATCGCACTCGGTTCTCCCGCGCCGAGCGCGTCTGGCCGAGCGGCGCGTAGCTCTGCAACAAGCGCGCGCGACTCTGGTCGATTCGGACCATACGTTGGCGTGATGGAGATCGCGGTGAGGTCGTCCTTGGTGGTTAGCGAGAGGATCTGCACGGCGAATCGATCCGGCGGCGCACCAGCGGGCGACGCGTAAAGAAGTTGATACTGCGCAAGGTTCAGACGCGGATCAATCGAGACAAACGACTCCACACGCGCAA
>JBBAWP010000025.1:0-15001 GCA_040397155.1 Candidatus Limnocylindrus sp. | reverse complement strand
GCACAGCGGTGACCCGCAGGCCAGCAGCCCCGGACGGCGCCAGCGACAGGCGATAGCCGGCTCGCCACGCCTCAGACCCACCGAGCTGAAGCTCCAGCTCGGCGCCGGTGGCCTGCGGTTCGCTGCCCAGGGGGCGGTAGGCCGCCACGCGATAGGTGTCAGCCCCAACCTGCCCCTGCTGCAGGGTCGCCAGCGCCTCGGCACTGAGCGCGCAGTCGGGGGCAGCCGAAGGCCACTGGGCCTGATCCAGCCCCAACAGACAGCTGCCGTACTCGCCCAGGCGGGCGATCTGCTGATGGGCCGCCGAAGCCAGGGTGTCTTCGATCTGAAGCCGCCGTTGCTGGCGGGCCAGCTGGGAACGGTTGTGCAGGGCCAGCATCTGTAGCGAGCTGCTGCTCAGCAGCAGCAGCATGGCCCCAGCCACCGCCAGGGGCAGGGCAAACCCCTGACTGTCGCGGCGGCGGGGCCGATGGGCAGATCGCAGCATGGGCACAGCTCCTGAAGACGAACATCAGGAGTGTTCCCACAGGCTCTTACTGGTTGAGCTTGAGCACGGCCATGAAGGCCTCCTGGGGCACCTCGACCTTGCCCATGGCCTTCATGCGCTTCTTGCCCTTGGCCTGCTTCTGCAGCAGTTTCTTCTTACGCGAGATATCGCCGCCGTAGCACTTGGCCAGCACATCCTTGCGCATGGCGCTGATGCTCTCGGAGGCGATCACGCGGCTGCCGATCGCCGCCTGAATCGGAATCTTGAACTGCTGGCGGGGGATCAGCTCCTTGAGCTTCTCCACCAGCCCCTTGCCCACGTTGTAGGCCTTGTCGCGGTGCACGATCGTGGTGAGCGGATCGGCCTTTTCGGCGTTGATCAGCACATCGAGGCGCACCAGCTCGTTCTTGCGGTAGCCGATCAGGCTGTACTCCATCGAGGCGTAGCCCTTGGTTCTGGACTTCATCTGGTCAAAGAAGTCGGTCACCACCTCGGCCAACGGCATCTCGTAGTGCAGGGTCACCCGGTCGGTGGTGATGTACTTCATGTCGATGAACTCACCACGCCGCTCCTGGCACAGCTCCATCAGGGTGCCGTTGTAGGTGTTGGGGGTATAGATCTCGAGCTTGACGTAGGGCTCCTCGATCGATTCGCGCTTCTGCGGGTCGGGCAGGGTGGCCGGATTGTCGACCATGAGGGTCGAGCCATCCAGCATGTTGACCTGGTAGATCACCGACGGGGCGGTGACGATCAGGTCCAGGTTGTATTCGCGCTCGAGCCGCTCCTGCACGATCTCCATGTGCAGCAGACCGAGGAAGCCGCAACGGAACCCGAAACCGAGCGCAGCCGATGATTCGGCCTCAAAGGTGAAACTCGCATCGTTCAGGTGCAACTTCTCCAACGCTTCGCGGAGCGCCGGATAGTCATCGCCGCTCAGTGGATAGAGCCCCGCGAAGACGAGTGGGAGTGCAACCTGATATCCAGGGAGCGGCACGGTTGCTGGATTAAGTGTGGTGGTGACGGTGTCACCGACGCGCGCGTCACGCACGCTCTTCAAGCCCGTTGCGATGTAGCCAACTTCGCCAGCCTGAAGCTCCTGCACGGGCACGTGTTGTGGTCGGAAGTAGCCGAGCTCCACAGGGACGCACTGCGCGCCAGAGCCCATCATGGTGATCGCCTCGCCCATCTTCAGCCGACCCTCTTGCACGCGGATGTAGTTCACCACGCCCTTATAGGTGTCGTAGTGCGAGTCAAAGACGAGCGCCTTTAGCGGGGCATCGAGTGGTCCGCTCGGCGCAGGGATGCGCTTCACGAGCGCCTCCAAGATCTCTGGGATCCCCTTCCCCTCTTTCGCCGACGCGAGGATCACCTCTTCGCGTGGGATCGCGAGCGTCTCCTCCAACTCGTTCATCACCGCCTCAGGATCAGAGGCGGGGAGGTCGATCTTGTTGAGCACAGGGATGATGACGAGTCCCATCTTCATGGCCAGGTGCACGTTGGCGAGCGTCTGCGCCTCAATCCCCTGGCTCGCGTCCACCACAAGGATTGCGCCGTCGCAGGCCTGCAAGCTGCGCGAGACTTCGTAAGCAAAGTCCACATGCCCCGGCGTGTCGATCAAGTTGAGCCCGTAGTTCAACCCGTCAGCCGCCACGTACTCAAGGCGCACCGCGCGCGCCTTGATCGTGATCCCCTTCTCGCGCTCAAGGTCCATGGAGTCGAGCATCTGCGAGGTCATCTGGCGCGGATCGACGGTGTGGGTGGCCTCCAGCAGCCGGTCGGCGAGCGTGGACTTGCCGTGGTCAATGTGCGCGATGATGCTGAAGTTGCGCAGTCGGGACTGGGGGATGTCACTCATATCCCCTCAAGAATCGCACGACGCGGCACTTGCCGTCGTTCGCCCCCATACCTCCCAGCGGAGCCGCCTCCTGGCTGGGCGAGTGAGGGGCTCCCCTCTGCTACGATCGCCCGACGGCTCGCTCTGAGCCCCTGAAGTTGATGGAGTGATGGAATGGGAAAGACCCCTCGTACGTACAAGGGCGCACGAACGCCGCAGTCCCTCAAGGAGGTTCGCGCCTCCGCCCGACGCGGCGCCGTCCAGCAGCCGAAGCGCACCGAGGCGAAGAGCCGCGTGACGAGCGCCGTTGCCATCCTCACCGGGAAGAAGACGGGTGATGCCACTGCCGCAGTCTCTGCCGCAGCGAGCGCGCTCGACCGTGCCGCCAAGAGCGGTGCGATTCACAAGAACGCCGCCGCCCGACGTAAGTCACGACTCGCCAAGAAGGCGGCCGCCGCGAAGGCGAGCCCAACCGGAACCACCACGGCGATCGTCGTGAAGAAGGCGAAGAAGAAGGCGGCAATTTCAGGCGCCAAGCGCGCAGCGGCCACCAAGGCCGCCGCCGCAAAGGCAATTGAAGCGAAGGCACTTGCCGCCAAGCCAGCCGCGAAGAAGCCAGCCGCGAAAAAGGCGGCAACGAAGAAGAGTGCGAAGAGCGAGTAGTTAACGCGACGTTCGTCGCGAACGCCCTCCAGCTTACAAAGTTGCGGGATCGCTCTCCTTACGCACGACGCGTGGCGCGCCCGGCAGATAAAGCAGCCCACCAAGTAGGGCCGCGCCGAGCGTGCTCCCAATCAAGAGTTGCGCGCTCCCCATCTGGCCCGTCCAGTACCAGTCGGTAAAGCTCGCCAGATCGGTGATCCCCTCTTCGGTCAACGCGTCTGCGCCACCCTCTGCCGCCTGATATCGCGCATACACGCAGGCCGGTCCCGCCTGACAGGTGAGCGCACCGCCGCTCCTCTCGTCGCGGTAGCCGGGATCCAACGAGAAGAAGAAGAGCTTCACGGCGAGGAAGAGGAGCGCGAAGGTGACTCCGGTGATGAGACCACTCCAGGCGGCGTTTGCAAGGACGCGCCCTGGTCGGCTTCGAAGTTGCTCCGCGCGCTGATTCCCGTACCACCCAATGAGCAGACCGGAGAGCGGGGCAAGAACGAGGTAGGCGGGATCAATTGGGATCACCATCAGGAAGCTGACGGCAATCGTGAGCGCCATGCCAACACCAACAACCGCTGCAACGTTTGCGCCGCGATCCACGTAGCGGCTCACTTCTTCCCCCGTGCGATTGCAGCACGACCGGGGAAGATTGCGCGCGCACCAAGAATGGACTCGATCCGAAGGAGTCGGTTGAGCTTGGCGACACGCTCCGAGCGTGACGGGGCTCCGGTCTTGATCTGGCCCGCATTGGTTGCAACTGCGAGGTCTGCAATCGTGGTGTCTTCGGTTTCGCCGGAGCGGTGGCTGAGGATTGCGGACCAACCAGCACCGCGGGCGGCGCCGATCGCGCCGAGCGTCTCGCTCAGCGTCCCGATCTGATTCGGTTTCACCAGCAGCGCCGTTGCGGCGCGCGCGCTGATCGCTCGCTCAATGCGTGTGACGTTCGTTACCAAAAGGTCATCGCCAACAATTTGAACGGAAGTGCCGATTGACTGCACGAGCGCGCTCCAGGAGTCCCAATCGTCCTCGGCGAGCCCGTCTTCGATGCTCACAATCGGATACTTGGCGCTCCACGCCGCCCACATCTCAATCAGTTCTCCGCTCGTCAGCGTTCGCCCCTCTCGTTTCAGTTCGTATCCACCGTTACTCGTGAGCAGTTCGGTGGCGGCGGCATCAATGGCAATGCCGACCTGCTCGCCTGGCGTGTATCCGGCGCGCTCAATCGCCATCATCAGTGCGTCGAGCGCGGCTTCGTTGGAGGGGAGACTCGGCGCAAAGCCGCCCTCATCACCCTGCCCCGTTGTAAGTCCACGTTCGTGCAGATGTGTCCGTAGTGCGGCAAAGATCTCTGCACCTGCGCGAAGCGCCTCACCGTACGTATCAAACCCGTACGGGACAACCATGAACTCCTGGAAGTCCGTTGACTGCTCTGCGTGCTTCCCGCCGTTCAAGATGTTGAGCAGTGGCACGGGGAGCGTTACGGCGCCTTCGCCGCCGAGTGACTCGTAGAGCTCCACGCCCTGCTCGGCAGCACGCGCATGCGCTGCGGCGAGTGAGACGCCGAGGAGCGCATTTGCGCCGAGGCGTCCCTTGTTTGGCGTTCCGTCGAGGGCGACCAACTGTGCATCGAGGCCCTGTTGCGACTCCACACTGACACCAGTGAGCGCATCTGCGATCTCACCGTTCACCGATGCAACCGCCTGGAGCACCCCCTTGCCGCCGTATCGCTTCTTGTCGCCGTCGCGTCGTTCAATCGCCTCGTGCGCGCCAGTGCTTGCACCAGAGGGGACCGCGGCACGACCGAACGCACCGCTCTCAAGATGCGCCTCAACCTCGACGGTGGGGTTGCCGCGAGAGTCAAGGATTTCGCGCGCGTGTAGGCGAGCGATTCGATCGCTCATTCGCTCTTCTTCGCAGGCGCCTTCGGCTTTGGTGCCGGCTTCTTCTCTGGCTTCGGCGCCTCCCAGAGGATCGGCATCGTCTCAAACGGTGAGCCGGCGGTTGGGATCACCGCGAGCCCAGGGAGGTCTCGCCCCTCCAGATACTCCAACGATGCGCCGCCGCCCGTAGAGATGTGCGTCATCTTCCCGGCAAGGTTCAGCTGCTGGAGTGCCGCAATGCTATCTCCGCCTCCCACGACAACGGTTGCACCCGCCTCTGCCTTCTCTGCGGCAAGCTTCGCAAGCTCACGCGTTGCAGTGCCGAACGCGGGGATCTCAAACACTCCGAGCGGGCCGTTCCAGAGGATCGTCTTCACCGACGCCAGCGCTTCGCGCATCGCGGTGATGGAGTCAGGCCCAAGGTCAACCATGTGCCAGCTGGCCGGGAGTTTTTCGGTTGCGACCACCTTGAACTCTGTGCCGCGCGTGACCTCTTTTGCAACGACACCGTCAACAGGGAGGAGCACCTTCACGCCGCGCTCCGCTGCAAGCTTCAGGATTCGACGCGCATGCTCCACCATCTTTGACTCATAGAGGCTCTTGCCGACACTCCGACCGGATGCCACAAGGAACGTGTTCGCCACCCCGCCGCCAAGGATGAGGAGGTCAACTTTTTGGATCAGCGCCTCAAGGACGGCAACCTTCCCTGAAACCTTTCCGCCGCCAACGATGGCTGCGAATGGCCGGCTCGGCTTGTCCAGCAGGTTCGAGAGCGCCTCCACCTCGCTCTCCATCAGGAGGCCAACGTACGAAGGGAGAATCCCAGCCACACCAACTGTGCTCGCATGTGCGCGGTGTGCCGCGCCGAATCCATCGTTGACGAAGACGTCGGCATACGAGGCGAGCTTTGCCGCAAAGGCCGGATCATTCTTCTCTTCGCCCGCATGGAAGCGCACGTTCTCCAACAGGACGAGTTCGCCTGGCCGCAGACGCTTCACCGCATCTTCGGTCCCCACGCCGAGTGCGTCACCCGTGGTGGGAACCATCATCTGTAAGTGATGCGCGAGTCGTTCGGCTGCGGGGCGAAGTCGAAGTCCATCAACGACCTTGCCGTCTGGTCGCCCCAAATGCGATGCAATCACAATCGATGCACCGTCCTCAAGGAGCGCCTTGATGGTTGGGACCGCCGCTCGGATGCGCGAGTCATCAACCACCTTTCCGTCGGAGAGCGGCACATTGAAGTCAACTCGCAAGAGGACGCGCATCTCTCGTGCATCAAGTTCACGAATCGTTCGCTTCCCAGTGGCCGAATAGAGGTTGGTCGCAATTCGACGCGGGCCGCTGCTCAGCGGTCGCTGACGTGGTGCAACGCGCGCCACCGGCGCCGGAGTCGCTGGTGAACTCGACGACTTCGCGGAGGGCTTAGACCCCTGGCGATTCGCTGGGCGGCTTGGTCCACCTGCCGATGCGCCTGATGCCTGTGTCGCCCCCTTCGGCGGGAGTGGCGGACCAGGCTTTACCTGCGGCCGATTGGCCGGGCGGCTTGGCGCCATCTTTGGCGCACCAAGGTTCACTCCGGGCTTCCCTGCAGATGGTTTTGGCGGAACGAGTGTTGCTGTCCTCACCACCGGTTTCGGGGTCTGCTTCGCGGCTGGCTTCGGAGCTTGCTTCGCGGACGCAGTCTTCGCTACAGCCTTTGGCGCAGGTTTCGCCGACACAGGCTTCGCTGCGGGCTTTGCTGCAGGTTTCGCTGGAGCAGTTTTTGCTGCAGGCTTTGACGCAGGTTTCGCTGCGCTCTTCAGGGCGGGCTTCGCTGGTGTAGGTACCTTAAAGAGGCGCGAGAGGATGCCCTTCTTCTCAGCCACGAGTGGCCACGAACTTCACGAGATCCGCAATGCGGCAGCTGTAACCCCACTCGTTGTCATACCAGGCCACAACCTTGGCGAAGTTGTCGCCGAGCAGCATGGTGCTCGCAGAGTCAATGATTGCGGAGCGCGAGTCGCCGCGGAAGTCAGAGGAGACGAGTGGTTCATCTGAAACACCGAGGATCCCCTTCATTGGCCCACTCGCCGCGGTGCGGAAGGCCTCATTGATCTGCTCGATCGTTGCCGGCCGCTCCAACTCGGCGGTGAAGTCAATCAGGCTCACCGTTGGTGTTGGGACACGCACACTGTAGCCGTCAAACTTCCCTTTCAACTCAGGGATCACGAGTGCGAGAGCCGTAGCGGCGCCAGTGGTGGTTGGAATCATGTTCTGTCCTGCGGCACGAGCCCGGCGCGGATCCTTGTGCGCAACATCAAGGATGCGCTGATCGTTGGTGTAGCTATGCATTGTCGTCATCAGGCCACGGCGAATGCCGAACGTGTCCATCACCACCTTCGCCGCGGGGGCGAGGCAATTCGTGGTGCAGCTGGCGTTGGAGATGATGTGATGCTTCAGTGGATCGTAGCGATCGTCATTGACGCCGAGCACAATCGTGACATCCTCGTTCTTCGCTGGCGCGCTAATGATCACTTTCTTTGCGCCGGCGGTGCGATGTGCCGCAGCCTTCGTTGCGTCGGTGAAGATGCCGGTCGACTCAACAACGATGTCTACGCCCATCGCACCCCACGGAAGTTCGGCTGGGTCTTTGGCGGCGAGGACTTTGATGCGCTTTCCATTAATGACGAGCTCGTCACCCTCGGCAACCACCGTGCCTGGGAATGTGCCGTAGGTAGAGTCGTGCTTGAAGAGGAGCGCGTTCATCTCAGGATCCACAAGGTCGTTGACCGCCACCACCTCAACCTCAGGGGCGCGCTCAATGATCGCCTTCAAGCTCTGACGCCCAATGCGACCGAAACCGTTGATCCCTACACGAATCGTCACCTACAACCTCACTTACTTCGCTGCCTTATTCACCGCAACCGCACGCTCCCAGGCTGGGTTGCCGAGCCGACCAACCACGACAGGATGACACCCCGCGAGGCTGACGTCCCCGCCGAGCTGCGCCGGCTTGATGCTGACGCGCCGCGCAGGGACCTTAAAGGCATTCTCGCCGATCTCGTGGCTGATCCGTTTGGTAAGGCGATCCCAGTGCGCCTCAGCGAGCGAGCCGCCAATGATGATCCGCACCGGATTGAAGGTATTGACGTAGCCGGCGACCGCTCGCCCAACGGCGAGGAGGGCGCGCTCAAGAATCTCGTCAGCGGCGGCATCCCCCGCCGCGGCCGCCTCCGCGACCGTCTTCGCGCTGATCGCCTCGCCTGAATGTGTTGACTCCCAGTTGGCAAGCCACGGGCTCGCGCCGCTCATGGCGGCGGTGGCTCCCGCCGCAGCGAGCGCCCAACCTGACGCGTGCGCCTCAAGGTGCCCCGTGCCGCCGCAGCTGCAGCGTGGACCGTCGAGCGAAATCGGCACATGCCCAAGTTCGAGCGCCGTGTCGTCTGGCCCCGTCAGCAGGTGACCACCACTCAACGCCGCAGCACCGAAGCCAGTGCTGATCGTGAGATACATCAGATCGTCAATGCCACTCCCCGCGCCAAACGCACGCTCGCCGAGGATCGCCACCTTCGTGTCGTGCTCAAGGAAGACGGGGAGCCCGAGTGCGGCGCCGATCGGCCCCGCAAGATCGGTGCCTGGAAAGCGTGGGCCAAGATTCGCCGGCTCCACCGCAATCCCGGTCCACGGGTTGAGTGGCCCTGGTGCGCTGATCCCAATACCAACAAGGCGTGAGACGGCGGCGGCATCTTCACGTGTGGCGTTTTCGCGTGCGAGCTGCAGCGTGGCGATACACGCAGCCACGACGGCTGCAGGTCCATCAGCTGCTGGTGTTGGCGCCGCAGCACGACCGAGTCGCGTTCCGTCTGCACGCACGAGTGCGGCGCGCACCTGTGTGCCGCCAAGGTCAAGTGCGAGCACCGTTGCATCAGCGGGTGGCTGCATCAGTGAGCTCTCCGTTCATTCGCTGCTCGGTGAAGCGCTACTCGCGCACCCCGTTGTGGATAACTCTTCAGTTGCGTTGTGGATAAATCGCTGTGTGAAGCGGCACGGCCCCCGCCCGGTCTCCCGGTCGAGGGCCGTTGGGCCGCTTAGCGTTCGCAGTTACGCGAGCGCGAGCTGAAAATCAGCCACCGATCTTGAAGACCTTCGTGCCGCACTTCTGGCAGATGCCGGAAAGCGCTGGCTTGCCGTTCTTCATCGTGACCTTCTTCGTGTCGATGGCCTCTCGCTTGGCCTTGCACTTAACGCAATACACCTCAGGCATGTTTTGAACCTCCCTTGGGTCGCGCATCCTCCGCGCGGTCCACTACAACCCCACTCGGGGCATAGAGCGCGTCCGGCAACATGCCGACCGCGGAGCGCCCGATCCGACCCGAAGGCCCCCACGAGCAATCACCGAGGTTCAGGATAGGGAGCCTCCCCCTCGTGGTCAACAGGCTCCCCGCACGACGGGAGCACGACCAGCCTGATCACCCCCTCACGCCAGAGCTCCAGCCGCCCTGTCTCCACCCGCAGGGATGTAACAATCTCCCTGAGCCAGCCTCGACCTGCCCCCTCTGGTACTGCAATCGTTGGCGCGCCCAGCGGGAGCGGATCTGGCACGGCTGGTGCCGTCACCCCTCCAGCACCCCCTACAGCTCCTCCGTCTACAGGCGGTTGCGGTGCTGCGGTGAGTCCGATTACGGGGTCGAGCCAGAGGCGATACCCCCCGCCTCCAATAGAGCCGCGCTGGTGGATCAGGCCCTCAGCGCGGATTCGCCGACCTGCCTCTTGCAGCACCGCGGGCAGGGTTGACGCCACGCTGCTGCTCGCCGCGGCGAGTAGCTCCTCACCCGAACCTAAACGAATCCTGAGGCTGATCGCCCCGTTCGCGAGCGAGGCGGGGCTTCCCGCGAGGACTCCCTCGACGCGAATGCGCCGCCCCTCCCACGTCTCCCACGCCCAGACCCCCGGCGCGGGTCGCTGCACCGTGAGTGCGAGTGGAACTCCAACGTTTCCAACAAGGAGCGGCGGCGAAGCGGCGACGAGTGTCAGCGCTTGGCGCCGCAGCGTGAGGAGACCGTTCACCTCAACAAGCTGGCCACGCGAGAGGCCAGCCGCCGTGGGCGGGAGTAGTACGAATAGGCCGGTTCCCTCCGTTGGATCGCTGAGCGCCGCAAGGAGCGGCTCTGCCGACTCACCAGGGAGTGCGGTGATCACTCCACGAACTTGAATCTGTGTGCCCACGAGTGCGGTGCGCGCTTCATTGACGTTGAGTGCCACCGGAGTTGGTGTGCTGGACGGCGACGGCGATGCGCTTGCTGTGGGTGATGGAGTTGGTGACGGCGTGGGGCTCGGCGGAACTTCGCGTGCGAAGTCTGAGCTGTTCATGTTCGTATCCACGAGTGCACCGCTCGCGCTTCGCGCTCTTCTCAGTGGAGTCCCAGCCGGCGGTGCATGCGCGGGGAGCCCCTCTCCACCAGCGTTGAGTGCAGCGCTCCCCCACGCCACCGCATCAAGGATCTCCGTAGGCGCACCAACGCGGCGGAGCTGGAGGACTCCGCCACTACTTGCAATGCCATCGCTCCATGTCAGCTGCGCGAAGGAAGCAAACGATCCCAGTGCGTGCGCGAGCAGCAACGAGTCTCCGGGTGCAAGACTCCCGGCTGTCGTCAGGTTGACCAAGCGCCTCGTTGTGAGACCGCTCGCACTTATGTAAACCAACTCAGCGTCACGCAGATCAACGGGAAGCCCACCGCTCGCCTCAATCCGAACGTACTCGTCAACCGCGGTGGTTCCACCAGTGAGCACTTCACTGAGGAGCAGTGACGTTCGTTCCTCACCGCGGACCGGTTCAGGATGTGCGAGCTGGTTTGCCAGCAGGGTGATGAGCAGTGTGGAGAAAAGTGCGGCCTTACGCATCGCGCCCCCTTGAGTTGGGCGGACTCAGGCGATGAGTATCTCGACAGCCTTGTACCGCTGCCGTACTGACGCGGGAGAGCGTCTAGGATTGAGGGGGAGCATGAAGGAGGAGCCATGAGTTCACGACACGCAAACGAACGAGCCGAAGCCCGACGCCGCGGTCGCATTGCGGCACGAGAACGAGAGGCGGCGGGAGACCAGCCAGTGACATCCGAGCTAGTAACGGAACCAGTCACGACGCCGAACGCGTCTCAGCCGCGCGCTGAGACGGGGATCGGGTTCCGCGCTGCGTTCCGCGGTTCCTTTGGACGCATCCCGTTCAAAGACGACCTTCGCGCGCTCCCTGCAATCCTGCGCACGCGCGCCTTCTTTGTCCCGTTGATCGCCACGGTGGCCACCATTGTGTTGAGTGTCCAGCCAGAAACCATCAACTCAAACCTTGTCCAGCTCGCCGTTCAGACCGTCCTCCTCCCGCCAGCCTTTGTTGTGGCGTTCATGGGAGGGATGCTGACGCGTCGCGGCTCATGGATGCTCGGCGGAATCTTCGGAGTGCTTACGTATTTCGGCTCTCTCGTCGTTGGGAGCGCCGCAGATCTTTCTGGGCTTCCGGAAGGGAATCCGGTTGGTGCATTCCTGAACAACAACGTTGCAAATCTCAGCAACCTCGGTGCGCTTGCAGGTGACCTCTACGGGGTTGCCGTTTCGGGAATCTTTGCGGGCGCATTTGCTGGATGGTACGGACGATTCCTTCGCGCAATGTCACCACGACCAAGCGGCCGTGACCAGCGCAGAGAGGGATCAAGTCGAGGAAAGGGCGGCGGGCGTCGCTAGAGCTGCGTCAACGCGCAGCAGGCGCGCGGGTGCACGCGTGTAGGTTCGCTACTTCGCAAACACCTGGGCTGCAACGACGAGGATGATCAGGATGGTGAGGCCGCCAACAAGGAGTAGTGGCATCAGGATCTCGTTGCGCTTTAGCTTTGGTGGCATTCTCTTCCTCCAATCTTGCGGCCGGGATCGCTAAGGTGCTGGACAACCTTCACTAAGATAAACGACGAGCGACGTTCGTGAACCGAGTGCCTCCGCAGTCACCGTAACGGTGCATGCCCCCTCGTCGCGAGCCGCGTTGATCTCAATACGGCCGTCACGCTTCACCGGCTCCGCCACCTCCCAGGCGAGGCGTCGCAGTTCATCAACGGATGAACGCACCGCCGCATCAACGCTCAGTCGACTGAAGATTGCGCCGCTCGCCAGCACGTCGAGGCGAATCTCCGCACTCCCCTCAGCGAGGAGCGGGAAGTCGGCGGGGAGTCGACCCCAGATGCGGCCGTATTCACTGCTGATCACCGTCGCCGGCGACGCCGCACTACTCGGCGTTGCCTCCCCTTCGCTGCCACCACACGCGGCCACGAAGACGAGCAGCGAACAGAGGAGTGGGAGGAGGAGTGGAGTTGGGCGGAGGCCAAGATGGGGCAACACCTTGTGAGGATAATGCCCCCGCCCTGGGCTCATATTAGTACAGATGTTCGTTTTATGCTGGGAGGGTGGCGAGCACAATCCCAAGGAGGATCAGAGCTATACCGAGGATCTGAGGGCGTCGGAGGCGCTCCTGGTAGCCGATGTAGCCACCGAACACCACGATGATCGGCCCGAGCGAGCTCAAGAGCGAGACGGCCCAGGTCGGCCCCTCCTCGAGCGCTGCGGCGAAGACGAAGAAGGCGATGGTGTCGCCGATGCCAACAATCCCTGCGAGGAGAAGCCCGCGCCTTGTGAGGGCGTGACCCTCCCCGAGCAGGTCCGTTCGAACCCAGCGCGGCAGCGCCTTCCGCTTTGAGCGAACGACCGCGAGGATCACCCAGACCGTCGCAAAGTTGCCGATCCGGCTGAGGGTGATCGCCGTGCTCCAGCCGTACTCCTTGATCGGGATCGTCAACAGCACTGTGATCACGGCGAAGAAGAGGAGCCCGATCAGTGCAAAAGCAACACCTGGACTGGCGAGGGAGGCGCGACGTTCACGTCCACTCCCCGTGGTGCGCAGCCCAAGGAGGGTAATCCCGCCCCCGACAGCCACCACGCCGAGGATGTGGGCGGTCGTCAGAATTTCGTTGAGGAAGAGTGCCGCCAGGAAGGCAGAGAGTGCTCCGTACGCGGAGATCGTTGGTGAGACCACGCTGAGTGGGCCGAGCCGAAACGCGGTGAAGACCGCGATGTATGAGACACCAGCGCCAACGCCCATCAGAAGGGTGGCGCCGACGATCACCGGATCGTACTCCAGGGTGAGCGCACCTCGCGCAATCGCCACGCCTCCAGCAAGAACAAGGGAGGTGCTGACGGCGATTACGACAACGCGCAGTGACCCAATTTGGCGCCCCACGTACGTGGTGACGAGGTCTGTTGCGCCCCAGAGGGCGGCAGAGAGGAGGGCAAGGGAGATAGGGCTCATGCGCAGATGCTAGCCGTCCGCGTGCTATTCTGCCGCTTCCGTGGGGCTGTAGCTCAGTTGGTAGAGCGCTACATTCGCATTGTAGAGGTAAGGGGTTCGAATCCCCTCAGCTCCACCACCACTCTAAGTTGGAGGTCTTGTGGCGACCGTCCGCGAATATCTCGATGCGCTCCCGGCCAAAGAGGCGAAGAGCCTGCGAAGGGTCCGCGATGCAGCCCTTGCTGCCGCACCCGGGGGGAAAACATCCATCTCCTATGGGGTGATTGGCGTCGTTTTTCCGAATGGTGCACGCATCCATTGTGGCGCTCGCTGCAAGGGCGGCCTCAGCCTCTACCCGGGCCATACAGGTCGCGAGTTTGCCTCCGAACTTAAAGACTTCACGATCGCAGGAACCACCATCCATTTCACCTCTGACCATGAACTGCCGATCGCACTGATCAAGCGCATCACCAGGAAGATTGTTGCCAACGCTGACGAGCGCGCCGCCGCCAAGGCAAAGAAGCGTCGCTAGCGAACGGCGGCGAGCGCTGGGGTGAGTCGCTGGAGCTCGCGCATTCGAGTCGCCTCGTCAGGAAGGTGTCGCTCCACAATCTGCCGGAAGCGAACACCATGTCCTCGCGAGCGCAAGTGCGCAAGTTCGTGAACGATCACCGCCTCAAAACAGGAGGGGGGCGCCATCACGAGTCGCCAGGAGAGGGAGATCGTCCCGTCGGCTGATGCGCTCCCCCATCGTGAACTCTGATCGCCAATGCGCAGTCGGGTCGGGTGCACCTTCATCTCTGGCGCATAGACCGCAATCATCTGCTCGGCAACGCTGCGCGCGCGCCGACGCAGCCAAGTGGTCAGACGAGCACGCAGGAGCGTCTCGCTGTTCGCTACCTTTTCAGGGACAAGAATCTCGCCTCCCGCCACGCTGATCGCTGACACCTCAGCCGAGCGAATTCGATGCGCGCGACCAGCGTACGGAATCAACCCTCCAAGGGCGAGCTGCCCATCCGTCCCAAGCGCGGCGCGGCGGTCGCGCAGCTCCGCGAGTGAACTCTCCACCCAGGCCGCGCGCTCTTCAATGAAGGCTTCAACATCGCGTCGCGCACGCTCCTCACCGATACGTGCAGGAACGACCGCCTCGAGGCCACGCTCCGGATCAATGTGTAACGTCAGCCGTTTTGCGCGTGGGCTACGGACGAGCGTGTACGGGAATCGCGTCCCTGATTTGTCACTCACGGGAAGCATTGTCGCACGCCAGGCTACCTCTACCTATCGCAGAAAGGTGTGCGATGCTCTGATGATGAGTTCCACACCCCTTAGCCGACGCAGCCGTTCCGCGATCTATATTGCGGTCTTCCTGACGTTCATCGATAACTTCGCACTTCTCCCCGTCATTGGGCCACGTGCCCAAGAGCTCGGCGGCACACCGTTCTTGGTGGGCATTGCGATTGCGGCGTACTCACTTGCGAACCTCGCCTTCAATCTGATCGGCGGAGCACTCGCGGACCGACTTGGACGGCGACGCGTTGTGGTGGCGGCACTGGTCATCAGCCCGCTTGCGATCGGGGTCTACGCGCTCGCCGATTCGCTCCCACTCTTCCTGACGGCGCGAGTGGTGCACGGTGCATCCGGCGGTGTGCTGGCCGCGGCGCTCTTTGCCCTACTCGGAGATGTGGCGGCCCCTGGTGAGCGCGGCAAGACACTCGGACGTGCTGGTGCCCTCATTGGCGTTGCAGCAGTGGTTGGACCCGCTGGTTCGGCACTCGTTGCCAACGCTGCAGGAATCAATGCCGTGTTCCTTGGCCTCGCGCTGCTGATTGCTGGAGGCCTTCTCGCCG
>JBBAWP010000024.1:6221-16940 GCA_040397155.1 Candidatus Limnocylindrus sp. | reverse complement strand
TCGGTGGGGGAGTTGGATCGGAGGCGATCGCGACGGAAATCCAAACGTCACCGCGGTAACCACGCGCGAGGCACTTCGGACCCAGGCAGACCACACGCTACGCGCTCTTGAAGCGGTGGCACTACGACTCATGTATTCGGTTGCGGCAGCGGTGGACGATGAGCAGCAGCCAGATGCGCTCGTGGCAACGTTGCGTCGCGATGCGACCGAACTTGGAGCGGCCGAGCACGAACTCCACGATCGATTCCCAAACGAACCGTATCGGCGACGCCTTGGCGCCATCGCAGAGCGCCTCTCGCGCACCCGCCGCCTGCGGGTAGCAGGTGAGGCGAGCAACGTTGAGGGGGCATATGAAGACTCAGGCCAACTGGTTGCCGAGTGCCGCGAGCTACGGGACGCGCTTGCACAGAATCGACTGCAACGCTCCGCCTACGGGGAACTACTTGAGTTTGAGTGGCAGGTTGAGTGTTTCGGATTCCACTTTGCCGCACTAGAGGTTAGGCAGTCACGAGCCGTTCACGCAGCAGCGCTCAGTCTCCTTCAGGGGCTAGGTGCGGATGCAACCAGCGACGAGATCGCCTCCCGTCTCGATTCAGAGATCGTGCCAAACGTCACGCTTGGCGAAGTGATTGCAACGATTCGCGTTGCTGCGGAGCTGCAGGGCGTACATGGGAGGGCGGCGCTTGCCAACTACGTGATCAGCGGGTTTGAAGGAGTTGAGGATCTCAAGACGCTCCTCGCCCTCTTCGCCTGGGCGGCAGATCCACGCATCCCCGCGTCGCAGACCGCTGGCGCGCTCCCTGGAGCACCAGAAGTCAACCTGGTCCCACTCATGGAGTCGTCCGCAACGCTCGCCAAGGCGGGCGCGATCCTGGATGAGTTGATGAGTGACGCAGCCCTTCGCGCACAGGTGGCGTCGCGTGGAGATCAGATTGAAGTGATGCTCGGATATTCGGATACCAATAAGGAGAGCGGCTATCTCGCAAGCAGCTGGTCACTCCATCGCGCGGAGGATGAGTTAGTTTCGCGCGCCGCCGCGCACAAGATTCGTATCACGCTCTTCCATGGGCGCGGCGGTGCGATCGGTCGAGGTGGCGGTCCAACACGCAGGGCGATCATGGGGCAGCACCCAGGGGGCCTCGCCGCTGGCTTCAAGGTTACGGAGCAGGGCGAAGTGATCGCATCGCGTTATGCGGACCCCACGATCGCGTATCGCGAAGCTGATCAGACGCTCGCTGCCCTCTTCACTGCGCTGCAGCCGGTCGCCGCGACGCGGTTACAAGCAGTTGAAAAAGAGTTTGGCGGCCTCCTTGCGCAGTTAGCGCAAGAGTCGGGAGAGAAGTATTCGGCGCTTCTCAGTGGCGAGGAGGGATTTGAGCGCTTCTTCCGTGCTGCAACGCCGGTTTCTGAACTTGCGGGGATGAATCTCGGCTCTCGTCCTGCTGTCCGCGGAGCGGCTAAGGCGTCCAGTGGCGGTAACGGTCTTGTTGGCTTACGTGCAATCCCATGGGTCTTTGCCTGGAGTCAGGCGCGCATCAACCTCCCCGGTTGGTACGGCGTCGGCGTCCTTGAGGCGGCGCTCGCTGATCCACAGCGGCGACCGGCACTAGTTGATGCGTATAAGCGCTGGCCGTTCTTCGGTGCGCTCATTGATAACGCTTCAATGATCCTTGCCAAGACATCACTTGATGTTGCGAAAGAGTTTGCGGCACTCGCGAATCCTGAGGGTGACCCCGCGGTCCGTCGCGTTTGGGAGTTGATCCTTGAGGAGCGCGCGGCGGCCGAGCGAGGGCTGCTTGCGGTAACTGGGAGTGAGCGGCTGCTTGAGGCTGACCCTGACGTGCAGCGCTCCCTTGCACGCCGCGCCCCCGACCTTGACGCCCTCTCCAGAATCCAGGTGCGCCTCCTCGCGCAACTACGCGCCAGTAGTGATGAGGGAGAGCGCGAGGAGCTTGCGTACCTCGTCCGGCTGTCAGTGAGCGGGGTCGCAGCCGGCTTACGCAACACCGGCTGATTGCCGACTATCCTCTTGGCATGACCATCCGAGGAGCAAGCGAAGGGAAACCGACACGCCGTCGAACAACGCCGCTGACGGCAGTCGAGGCTGACCTTGCCGTTGCGATCGCGCCGCTACGCGTGCGCTGGGCGGCCAACGCTGCGCTTCGGCCAGTGAGTGCAGCCGCAATGCGTGGCATCCGCGCCAAGGCGGCGCGTCTCGGGCTCTCCGCGGAGGCGATCAGCGAGGCGGCTGGCGCTGCGATCGCGGATGTAGCACGAGCGGTAGCCGCGGCCCGCGATCCGGAGCACCTACTCCCAATCTTTGTCCTTGCTGGATCTGATCGGGACGCGGTGTATGGGCTCGAGGCGGCACTGGCACTCGCGGATGGGAAGCGCCGCATCGTTGTGGCGCTATGCGGATCAAAGGCGCGCCCCGAACATGCAACCGCCGCTGGCGCGTGGGATCGACTTGAGTCAGCGAATCGCGTTGAGCGGTATCGCATTCCAAACATGCGTGAGTCGGCGCACTTCCGTGCCGGACTTGAAGAGGTGGCCGTACTTATTGAATCGCTTGGCGGTGCGCCATCAAACGCAGCACCCCAGGTTCCGCTACTCGCTGGCATTGATCTACTGCGCCGTGCACGATCGGTTGGTGTCCCATGTATTGCCGCGAACGGGCCGATCGGTCTAGATCCGGATAGCGGTGCGCGCCGACGTGGAGCTCCTGGTGCAGATATCAGCGTGCTCTTTCATCGCCCGTTGATCACGCATCAGACGGCTGCATCAAAGCGACTACTCGGCGAAGTTCTGGTGGCACCGATCGGAATCCCAGCGGAAGCTGACGCGCTCGCCGTATGAGCCCCTCCCAGCGCAGGAGTCCACTCGCCGCCGCAGCCGCAGTCGCAGTATTCGTCCTTTCGCTGCAGTTGCTAAGCACGCTGATCACCCCACTCGGCGAAGCGATCCGCAGCCTCCCAGTCGTACCTGTGGCCTTGATTCTTGTCACTCTGCTTATTGGAGTACGGCTGATCCGCTCGCGCTAATCTCGAGTGAGCGCCCCCGCATCAAACGTTCGTTCCGTCCCTGCGCGCAGTCGCGCGATATTGTCCGCATGCGCGAGCCAGACGAGCGCCGGCCCAACGATTGAATAGGCGAGCGCCCAGATGCTCAGACCGTCTGGCGTCTGCATCCGAACGAAGATTTCAATCGGCGCAAAAGCGGCGACGGCGGCGAGCGATCCCAGCGAGACAATGCGGGTGCGCCAGATAACGACGATGAAGATTGGCGCGGCGGCGGCGAGAGCGATCGGTGCGATCGCAAGTGCGGTGCCGAAGCCTGTGGCGATCCCGCGTCCCCCCTTGAAGCCGACCCAGATGGAGCGAGTTGCGCCAACAACGGCGAAGAGTGCAGCGGCGACTTCGGTCCCATCCCCGCCGCCAAGTGCGCGAACAGCTAGGACCGGCAGCGCCCCTTTCAGGATGTCACCCGCCGAGACAACAGCGGCTCGTCGGCGTCCGAGGGCGCGGAGTGCATTGGTCCCACCCGTCCTGCCAGAGCCGACGGAGCGTGGATCTGGGCCGCCAGTGAGGCGCGCCACAAGGAGGCCGAACGGGATCGAGCCCGAAAGGTAGGCGCCTACCGTTGCGACAAGGAGAAGCGACGCGTCCATCGCGGCGGAGATTAGCAGCGCGCGGCAAGGGTTGGCGGTGAAGCGTAGGATTCACGCATGGCCGACCACGATCTCCTCGTACTCGGCGGTGGAACGGGTGGCTACGCCGCCGCCTTCCGCGCGTCGCAGCTCGGCAAGCGCGTGGCACTCATTGAGCAGGCGAAAGTTGGCGGCACCTGCCTCCACTGGGGCTGTATCCCTGCCAAGGCGATGCTTGAGACAGGGGACCTTCTCGCCAAGATTGGGAAGGCGTCAGATTTCGGCATTCAGATCACCCCAGCGACTGGCATTGACGCCACCGTAGTCGGCGCGCGACGCGACAAGATCGTTGCTCGCATGCACGCGGGACTAAAGAGCCTCTTTAAGAAGAACAACGTGGAGCTGATCGCAGGGCGCGCCACACTCCTCGGTGGCGGTTCGGTAGAAGTGGCACTTTATGACGAGAGCGGCACGGCGACCGGCGAGAAGAGGACGCTCAGCGCAACCGATATCGTGATTGCAACTGGTTCAAGCGTGCGTCGCATCCCAGGCCTTGAGACAGATGGACGCGTGATCGTAGATAGCGATCAGATCACCACGGGGACGCTGAAGCCTTCCAGTGTGATCGTGATCGGTGGCGGGGCCGTTGGCTGTGAGTTCGCCTCCTACTTCCGCGATCTTGGCGCCGAGACCACCATTGTCGAGATGCTGCCAGCACTGGTTCCGCTAGAAGACCGCGACGCCTCAAAGGAGTTGACGCGCGCGTTCACGAAGCGCGGCATTGCGATCCACGTCGCTCATCGCATCAAAGAGGGCTCGCTCGTCAAACGCGCTGATGGTGTGGATCTGCAGATTGAGCCGATCGACGGGGGAGAGGCAGTCGCGCTGAGCGCGGACATGCTGGTTGTCGCCGCTGGCCGGGTGCCGAATAGCGGTGAGATCGGTCTAGAAAACACTAAGGCGATCGCTGAGCGGGGCTTCATCAAGGTTGATGCCCAGATGCAGACGGCGGAACCACACCTCTACGCGGTGGGTGACGTCATTGGCGGACTGCAGCTCGCGCATGTTGCCGCGCACGAGGGGATGATCGCAGCCCACGCGATCGCTGGCGAGCCGCTGCACGCCATGGACTACGTGAAGCAGCCGCGTGCAACCTACTGCCGCCCAGAGGTTGCCTCCGTAGGTTTCACCACACAAGAGTTGGAGCGAGACGGCGTGCCGTTCGTTGCCGGCCAGGTTCCATTCCTCGCCATTGCCAAGGCGCACGTTGGCGGTGACGCGGATGGCTTCTGCAAGGTGCTACGACATGCGGAGAGTGGCGTCATCCTTGGGGTCCACATGGTGGGGCCGAAGGTGACCGACCTCATCGCTGAAGCGAGCCTTGCTATGGAACTCGGTGCAACCGCCACACAGGTGGGCGGCACGACGCATCCGCACCCAACGCTCTCTGAGATCGTTGGTGAGGCGGCACTCGTCTCGATTGGTCGCTCGGTGAACTTCTGATGCGCGAGCTGCCAATCTTCGGCCAGCCGGCACCCGCAACAGAGCGCCGCCACCCCGATTGGATTCGCTCAAAGGTGCCTGGCGGAGATCGCTATCGCGAACTTAAGCGGTTGATGCGCGACAAGACGCTGAACACCGTCTGCGAAGAGGCACGCTGCCCGAACATTGGCGAGTGCTGGGATCAGGGGACGGCAACGGTGATGATCCTTGGTGACACCTGCACGCGCGCCTGTGGCTTCTGCGCGGTGAAGACCGGCCGACCAGCCGGCCTCGACCAAGACGAACCGAGACGTGTTGCAGAGGCGCTCGCCTCACTCGACCTTGACCATGTGGTGATCACGAGCGTGGCGCGTGACGATCTCCCTGATGGCGGCGCCGCGATCTTTGCGGAGAGCATTCGCGAGCTCCGTCGCCTCGCACCTGGCACTGGAATTGAAGTGCTCATCCCTGACTTTGACGGTGAAGATGCTCCGCTCCGTGCAGTCATGGAGGCCGCTCCAGACATCCTTGACCACAATGTGGAGACGGTTGAGCGGCTGCAGAAGCAAGTGCGCAAGCGTGCACGCTACGACCGCTCGCTGCAGGTGTTGGCACGCGCCAAAGAGATGGCGAGTGAGCTAGGTAACCCCGTACACACGAAGAGTTCGGTCATGGTTGGGCTTGGGGAGGAGCGTGAGGAGTTGCTCACCACCTTCCGCGACCTTCGCTCCGTTGACTGCGACATCCTGACGATCGGCCAGTATCTGCGCCCAACGATGGAGCACCTCCCACTCGTTCGTTACTACACGCCAGAAGAGTTCGCCGCGCTTCGAGATGACGCGCTTGCGATGGGCTTCAAGCACGTGGAGTCGGGTCCACTAGTGCGCAGTTCGTATCACGCGCGCGATCAGGTGCCGAGCGACTCACCAGCGCTGCGGGGACGTCGTGCTCGCGACGCCGCCACCGCGAGCACCGTGCGCGGCGAGGTGGCATGAGCCCTCACAGAGCGGCGCCGAAGCGTGCGGTTAAGGCGAAGATTGAGAAGCCGCGCGGCTTCGGCACGCTGAACCCCGCAACGCCAATTGCGGAGCTGCACTGCCACCTAGGCGGCTCGGTCACCCCAGCGATCATGTGGGGGATTGCACACGCGCAGGGGATTCGCCTCCCTTCCAAGGACTATTGGGCCTTCCGCAAGATGATCACGGCTGGCTCCAAGCGAACGCGCAGCTTCAACGGATACCTCGACCTCTTTCACTGGACGGAACTGATTCAGTCATCGCCGATCGCGGTGGAGCGTTCGGTCTATGAAGTGGTTGCTGGCGCGTACAGGAAGAACCACATCACCACCATGGAGCTGCGTTTCAATCCGATGAAGCGCAACCGGAATGGCGAGCAGGACCTAGACCACATCATTGCCGCCGCCATTCGAGGGGCGGATCGTGCGGCGCTCGAGTATCCGGTGAAGCCTGGGATCATCCTGATCCTTGACCGCGAGTTCACGCTGCGACAGAACGAGATCATCGTGGAGAAGGCGATCGCCTGGGCGAGCCGAGGGATTGTCGGAATTGACATTGCAGGGCGCGAGAGCGCCAACTTCAAGGTGGCCGAATACAAGCGCATGTTCCGCGCTGCACGCAAGGCGGGCCTCGGCATCACCGTGCACACGGGAGAGTCGGGGCCGGTGAGCGAGATGCTCGAAGTGGTCAAGCAGTTGGAGCCAGACCGCATTGGCCACGGCGTGAAGGCGGCGGGGGATACGAAGACGATGAAGGTCCTCGCGGAGCGGAAGATTGTGCTGGAGATCTGCCCAACCTCGAACCTGATGACGAAGGTTGTCTCCGACTGGGAGGAGTTCCGCCAGATCTTTATGCGACTGCGCGAAGGGAAGGTCCGATACGCGATCGGCACCGATGGCCCAGAGATGCTGCAGACGTACATCCGCGACGAGCTCGCCGCCCTCGGACGGCACGGCATCCTCTCTATTGCCGAGCAGGAGGCCGCCGCCGCAACCTCAATCAAGTCGTCGTTCGTGAAGGGTGCCGCTGCGGTTGCGATCCCGCGTAGCGAAGGGGCCGCGCCGCGCGTCAGCCGAGAAGAGTCGTAGTCCTATTCGCCAGCAGCGTCGCGCACAGCGGCTCGGATCGCATCAGCCACAACACCAGCGGGTACGCCTTCGGTCACCAGCACATACGGGGATGCATCCACCATCAGCAGAGCCGCAGGATCACTGATCCATTCCGCTGCACATGCATCCACCGTTGAGCGCAGCTTCTTGTAGCTCTCGTCGTTCCTGAAGCGATAGATCCGCGTCGGCACCGCCTGGTCGAGTCCGCCTCCCGAGAGTTGGAAGGCGATCGCCATGGGGACTAACCCTTGGTCGCTGCAGCCAGGATCGCCGCTCACCACGTTGGCGACGGAGAACTCTCGCGCCGCGAGCTGCTCAACGAGTCCGTTGAAGTTGGTCGGCGTGGCCGACGGCTCGCCCCGGGCATCATCTAAGACTGAGCCGCACCCGCTCGCCGCGAGCATCAGAGCGGCGGTGACGAGAAGTCGAGAAGGTCGTGGCTTCATGTGCCAAGCGTACACCGCAGGTAGAATCACCTCATGAGTGAAGTCCGAGCATTTCGAGCAACGCGATACGCCATCAGCGAGGCTGGCTCAGCGCACGGCGTCCTCGACGGACTTCTAAGCCCACCCTATGACGTCATCAGCGCCGATCAGCGGCGGGCACTGCTCTCAGCGCAGCCCAGCAACTCAGTTCTTCTGGACCTCCCCCTGCGTGAAGCGGGTGAGGCTGATGGCGCGCAATACCAGCGAACGGCAAACACCTGGTCCGCCTGGCGCAAGGGCGGCACGCTTGTAGACGACGAGACGGCGCAGATCTATCTGTACGAAGAGCAGCCAGAGGCTGGCAACTCAATCCGTGGCGTATTCGCCGGGATCCCGATCGGCCCCTATGGGCCTGAGACTGGGATCTTGCGGCACGAGTCCACGTTGAGCGGACCGAAAGCGGATCGGCGTGCGCTCATTGCCGCGGTCCAGGCAAACCTTTCGCCCGTGATCTTGTTGCGTGCAGGGGGTTTCAGCGAATTCGCGGCTGCAGCAGACGCAGCTTCTGAATCTGCACCGTATGCATCTGGTCGAACCCCCTCTGGAAGTGCCTACAAGCTCTGGCGCCTTACGCCAGACTCGGATCACGGTGCGGCGCTCCTTGCATGGGCGAACGGCACAGATCTCGTTATTGCGGACGGTCACCACAGATATGAAACGGCGCGTGACTACGCGGAGAGTGGTGGCCTGCGTACCGCGCTCGGACTCATTGTGGAGTCCGACCGGCACGCCCCCGCGCTCTACGCCACCCACCGCATCGTCCCTGCAGCTGATCCGTCGGTACTTCTTGCGAAACTTTCTGCCTCGCCCCTTGTTGTGCATCACACCGCCACCACGAGCGAGCAGCTTATCCAGCGATTCGCTGATGGCGCACCGACGGGCGCGGAGTTGGAGGCTGGCGTGGTGACCCGCAACGGCGCGGCCCTGCTGAAACTTGATCGTGCGGCGGTCAGCGCGGCACTCCCAGGGCGATCCGCCGCCTACCAATCACTCTCAGTAACTGCGCTCGCCGTGTTGATTGATCAGGCGCTCGGTATTGATGCGGCTGCGGCGACCGCGGGTGCGCTGCGCTACGTCCGCGGTTCTGCCGCGGCGGTGGAGAGCGCACTCAACGATCCCGCGCCGAGTGCCGCACTCCTGTTGCACGGGGAGCGACCTGAGCAGGTGGTGGCGGTGGCGGAGGCGGGGGAGACGATGCCCCAGAAGTCGACCTTGTTTGCCCCGAAGCCCCCAACGGGCCTCCTCTTCCTCGCCCACGAGATCAACCGCGTCGGCTAACTCGCTGCTAGACTCTCTCCCCGCGGGCTCTGCCCGCATCTGGCGCATTCGTCTAGCGGCCTAGGACACTGCCCTCTCAAGGCAGAGATCACCGGTTCGAATCCGGTATGCGCTACCAACACCCTCACAGGGTGTAACGAACCAGCGCACTAGATCGTTTTGGCGACTTCCCTTAAACTTTCACCATGACTGACGAGCAGCCTGCCGAAGGGACCGCCCTCGACCGACGGATCCTCATGGAGCTTGAACCTGAGGCCGCCCGACTGCTGAATCGCCATCTTGAGGTGGCCGAAGAGTGGTTCCCGCATGAATACATTCCGTACCGACTCGGCCGGGACTTTGATAAGGAGCCTTGGACCCCAGATCACCCGCGACTAACGGGCGTAGCGCAGACAGCGTTCGAGATTGGCCTTCTGACTGAAGACAATCTTCCGAGTTATCACCGACTCATCCATGGGATGTTCGGCTCGGGCGACGGTGCGTGGCTGAACTGGGTGGGTCGCTGGACGGCAGAAGAGGGGCGACACGCAATTGTGCTGCGCGACTACCTCACGGTCACGCGCAACATTGATCCGGTGATGCTGGAGCGAGGTCGCATGACACAACTTCAGACGGGCTATGACCACCCATTCCCAGACACCCTGCACGGCCTTGCATACGTCGCCTTCCAGGAGCTAGCAACGCGGATCGCACACCGCAACACTGGCCGCTATTCGGATGACCCGGTGGCGGATCGGATCATGGTCCGAATCGCTGCCGACGAGAACCTGCACATGGTCTTCTATCGCGACATGCTGAAGGCGGCGATCCAGATCGAACCGTCCGCGGCGGTGCGGGCGATCGTTGACGAAGTTCTCGCCTTCCAGATGCCAGGTGCGGGGATTCCTAACTTCCTTCGAAAGGCCGCCGATGTGGCAAAGGCTGGGATCTACGACCTTCGCGCCCATCGCGATGAAGTCCTGATGCCAATCCTGCGCTACTGGGGTGTCTTCGAACTGAGCGGACTTGATGCGGCGGCCGAAGAGGCGCGCAAGCGCCTACATGAGCATCTCGAGAAACTTGAAGCATCTGCAAAGCGTTTCGAGGAGCGCCTGGCAGCATCTACCGTCCCGCGCCTGCGCCCGCTGCGCTAGGTTCGCCTTCCCTAGGCGCGGATTAGCCTCCGGGCCATTTCGGCCTCCAGCTGACGCTCGGCCTCCACGTACTGGTCGATCTCGTCGCGGAGCTTGTTCGCCTCGGGGGTGTAGAGGTGCACCTGCTGCTGGAGGATGTAGGAGAGGCGCCGCGAGGTCATGCGGCAGTGGTCCAGGTTCTTCATGAGGACCAGGGGGTCCATGGAGGCGAGCTCGGTTGCGTCGTACATGGCCTGCATGTCGCTATTCTAGCCCAGAGGCCCCGTAGCTCAGTGGATTAGAGCAGCTGCCTTCTAAGCAGTTGGTCGCAGGTTCGACTCCTGCCGGGGCCGCCATTTTCTCTGCGATACTCACCCCCATGAGTCGTGTTGCCGCAGGGGTACGTGAGGGGGTCCCAGGCTCGCCCGGGAGTGCCGTCGGTCCCATTTGGACACTCCCCGCATCGGTACTCGCCCCAATTGAGCGCAGCGGGGCGACTGTCGATGAGGCGATCGCGGCGCTCGCCACAGCCGCGGCCCAACTCACCGAGCTCGCTGCCACGCGCAGTGCCGCAGGGGCGGGCGAAGAGGG
>JBBAWP010000024.1:0-6121 GCA_040397155.1 Candidatus Limnocylindrus sp. | reverse complement strand
CTCCCTGGCCGACCAGTCATCCTGGTTGCGGACGACCTTCCACCGAGCGTTTCGGCAGAGATTCCGCGCGAACACTTGATTGGCATCGCGCTCCGCGCCGGCTCACGCACCGCGCATGCCGTGATCTTGGCGCGCGCCGCGGGAATCCCGTGCATTGTGGCGGCGCGTGATCTTGAGGTGGATGGATCTCTTGATGGTGTTGAGGCGATCCTTGACGGCGCAGCTGGAACGTTGAAACTTGCGCCAAGTAGTGGCGATCTCGCCTCCGTGACAGCGGCGCAGCAGAAGGGCGCTGCGGATTCTGCGCGACGCGCAGGGCTCCGTGGAAGGCCGGTGGTGCTCAGCGGCGGTAGCCGAGTTCACCTCTACGCAAACATCGGCTCCGCAGAAGACGCGGCACGTGCGGTTGCCGTTGGCGCAGAGGGCGTCGGCCTCCTTCGATCAGAGTTTCTCCTGCTGGATCGTGAGGCGCCACCAGATGAGCGAGAGCAGACGCGCGCGTTCACCAAAATCTTTGAGGTACTCGGTTCGGGCCGGCCGCTGACGCTGCGGCTTGCGGATATTGGCGGTGACAAAGAGATTCCATACCTACGACTCCCACACGAAGCGAACCCGTTCCTCGGCGTGCGCGGATATCGGCTTGCGATGATCAAGGATCGACCAGATCTGCGCGCACTCTTTGCGTCGCAGGTGGCGGCGGCGCTTCGTGCAGCGGCGGCAACGTCGGGAGTTCTGCGGATCATGGCCCCAATGATCTCAGTGCGCGCAGAGGTTGACGATCTACTTGCGCTCGTTGCTACAGTTCGCGCCGACCTCACGGCGCGTGGCGAGACTGACGCGGCCGCGTACCCTGCGGCGATCGGCATCATGATCGAAGTACCCGCTGCGGCGCTGACGGTTGCTGACCTTGCAACCGGGCTCGACTTTGTCAGCATCGGGACGAATGACCTCACGCAGTACGCCATGGCGGCCGATCGGATTAATCCGGCGCTCGTTGCGCTGCAAGATGCGGCTACCCCTGGGGTTGTGGCGCTGCTTCGAGCGGTTGCCGAAGGGGCGGCGAAGGGAGGTGTAGAGGTTGGCGTGTGCGGCGAGCTGGCAGGCACCGTTTTGGGGGCCAAGCTCCTCACCGGAATCGGGATCTACGAACTCTCCATGGACCCTGCCGCAATTGACGAGGTTCGTGAGGGACTACTCGGCGCTTAAGCGCACCCCTCACTCCTATCTTGTGCACTTGCACGAATAATCGCGAGCGGTTCTTAGCGTTTTGCCCATATTTGCCCCTTGTGGCGGGACCCTGTCAACCATACGTTAGTGCTGACACGACGCGGGCCGCTTCGGCGGCCACTCCAGGCGGCGCGGAGGCCCCCGGGAGGTGGAGGTCCGGTCGGCCGTCCGATTGAACGGCCTAGGGGAGGGAACCATGGCGAGTATTGCCAAGTACTTCCAGCTCAAGAAGCGTGGCACCACGGTAGGGACGGAAGTCCGCGCCGGCGCCACCACGTTCCTTGTGATGGCGTACATCATTTTCGTGAATGCGAACTACATCGGCGCAGGCGCCGCGGGTGGCGCGATCGGCGCCGCGGGCGCACCGAGCGCTGAAGCGATCTTCGCCGTCACCGCGCTCGGTGCCGGACTTCTCACGATCCTCATGGGCGTGGTTGCGAACTATCCGTTTGCACTCGCCGCAGGGATGGGGCTGAATGCGGTCGTCGCATTCCAGTTGATCCTCGGACTCGGGCTCACCTGGTCCGAAGCGATGGCCGTGATCGTTTGGGAGGGCATCTTCATTACGATCTTGATGCTCACCGGATTCCGCAAGGCAATCCTTGAGGCGATTCCACTCAACCTGAAGCGCGCGATTGCCGTCGGCATCGGGCTCTTCCTCCTCTTGATCGGTCTCTTTGAGGCCAATGTCGTCGTGAAGTCGTTCGCCGGCACCGTGCCGCTCGGACTCTTCTCGGGCATCGGCTTCGGCGGCGTTGAAGTTCCCGTCGCGGATCTTCCACACCTCGCAATCTTCGGCGCGGGCCTCCTCACGGCGCTCGCACTGATCCGCCGACCGGGCGGACTGCTGATCTCAATCGGCGTCGGCACACTCGTCGCTCTTGCGCTCGGCGTGTCGTCGATTCCGACGAGCTTCGTTAGCCCGCTCGACGCGTCCAACTTTGTTGGAATCGGTCAGGCATTCGGCTCAATGTTCAGCGTCTGGTCGACGGGGGCTGGCTTCCTCGCGGTTGCACTCGCCGTCTTCTCCATCATGCTGAGTGACTTCTTCGACACCGCCGGCACGATGGTCGGCCTTGGCGCACGTGCTGGGCTCTTGAACAACAAGGGTGAACTTCCAGGCGCAAATCGCGTGCTGCTTGTTGACTCCATCGCGGCTGCGGCGGGCGGCGCGCTCGGCGTCTCCTCGAACACGACGTATATTGAGTCTGCGGCGGGAATCAAGGAGGGTGGTCGCACCGGTCTCACCAGCGTGGTAACCGGCGCACTCTTCCTCTGCGCGGTTCTCCTTTCGCCGATCGCTGGAATTGTTCCAGCTGCGGCAACCGCACCGGCACTCGTGATCATCGGTTACCTCATGTTTGAGGCGATCCGCGACGTCCAGTGGAAGGATGCCACCGATGGCTTCCCGATCCTCGCGACGCTGATCGTGATGCCACTCTCGTACTCAATCACCGACGGAATCGGCGTAGGGTTCCTCACTTACGGCATCTTGAAGGTGACGTCGGGGAAGGCGAGCGACGTGAAGCCCCTCTTCTGGGTCTCCATCGCCGCATTCGTCGTCTACTTCCTGGTGAAGCTCGGCATCATCGCGGTCTGATACACGTGTAGCCCTCGTGGGCAGGAGAGGCCGGTCCCTTTGGGGGCCGGCCTTTCGCTTCTCTGTAGGATTCAGTGAGAGGGATCCAATCCGGCGCACAGGGAGGGACGAGATGAGGGTGCAGACAGCGATCGCAGCGCTCTCGCTTGCGAGCCTGATGCTGCTTTCGGCGGGACCGGCGCACGCCCACCAGCCTGTAGTCGTCGACAGCGACACGACCGAGGTCGTTGATCCTGAGATCTCGAAGGCCTACTACGGTATGCTCTCCGGTGCAGCACACACTTACGTGATCACCTCTGACGCTGAGTTCGACCTCTACGTTGGGATTCTCGTGCCTGACAGCGAGACGCCGAAGCGGGACGTCAAGGCGGAGATCTTCCGCGACGACGAGCTGCTGGAAACGCTCGGCGGGGTCGACGCGGAGTGGGTGACTTTCTACGAGCCCTTCGCGCAGAACACCTATTGGGATGGGGGCGAGTTCCGCCTTCGCGCGGCGCCTGGGGTCTACTCCGTGCGGGTTTCAAGCCCCGACAACGCGAGCAAGTACTCACTCGCGATCGGCGAGATTGAGTACTTTGGTCTGGAGGATCGGGCCAACGCCCTCGCGGTCCTTCCAGGCATTCAGCAGGAGTTCTTCGGCCTGTCAGCGTACGAGCTGATTGGGACGCGATACGGCCTGATCAACCTCCTCGTGATTTATGCCGCCGCTTTGATTGCTGCGCTGCTCTACACGGTGACCCTGCGCCGGCCTCTTGTTCGTTTGATTGGCGGAAGCCTTCGGGGGATCGACAAGCGGTTCCGCGTGGCAGCTGCAGTCGTACTGTTTGCCGTTGCGATAACAACAACGTGGAGTCCGCTGCTGCTCTTCGCCTCAGGAGTGCTGCTCTTTGAAGCACTTTTTAGTCGTTCTGGCGTAGCGCAAGCAAAGTTAGAGCGTAGAAAGGTGGAAGGCTAATGATGTCTAGCAAGAGCACCGAGAGCAAAGCTCCGTCGAAGAAGACCGGAGCCCTACGACGCGCATCAGGGTTTTTCTATGCGAAGTCAACCCTGGTCACCGCGCTGCTCACCACCGTTGTCTTTGCCGGGTACACCGTCCTCATCCTGAGCGCACAGGGAAAAACGTTTGAAGTTGCCAACAGCAGTATTCGATCCCTAGGGACTTCGTTGGGCTTTGGCCAGGCAGAGGTTCTCGCCTTCCTTGCAGAGCGGTCTGCAGAGCAGATCTCCGCGTACATCACCTTCAGCCAGGTTTGGGACTCTCTCTTTGGCGTGATCTACGGCGTGATGTATGTGGTCTGGGTCTCGCTTTTGTTCAAGCCATACTCGCTAAAGGTTGGGCTGCTGAATCTGCTCCCATTTGGCCAAGTGCTCTTTGATTGGTTGGAGAACTTCTCCTTAGCCTCTCTGTCGAACCAGTACCTAGCAGACGGCACGATTGCTTCGTCCACGGCTCTGCTGGCCTCAACGGCCTCAAGTATCAAGTGGGTATTCGCGCTGCTGGTCTATGGAGTGATTCTGGTTGGCATCGTCGCGCGGATCGTAGGGGCACTAAAGAGGCGAAACCAGCGCTAGAAGATCTGCCCCGCCTCGCTCGGTGGGAGGGGGAGTCCGAGGCGCTTCAGGATGGTGCGACTGGCGATGTAGCCAGAGAGCATGACGAGAGGGATGCCGCCGCCCGGCTGTGAGCCGCCGCCAGCGAAGAAGGCGTTGGCGATGTCTGGCGAGGCGTTGGCGGGGCGGAAGTAGGCGCTCTGGAAGAAGCTCGCCGCTAAGGCAAAGATGGAACCGTCGTGGCAGTACTGCTCGCGCTCGAACTCGAGCGGCGTCCAGTCGGCCTGCTCTTCAATCTCTTCAGGCTTGAGGCCTATGCGCTCACAGACGCGCTTGATGGTTGCGGCGCGGTACTCGTCACGGTGCTCCTCCCACCAGCGTCGATCTTTGAGGGGCGGAACTGGAGTGAGCACATAGAGCGCGGTGCGGCCGCCGAGCCGTGAGGTTGGATCCGTTGCCGCTACGTGCTGGATGTAGAGCGTAGGATCACCGCTCGGCACGGGTGAGCTGATGATGCGGTCGAGTTCATCGTTCGGGTTCTCTGGGTGCCAGACGGTGTGATGGGCAAGGCCAGGGAAGGTGCGCTTCACGCCGAGGTGCAGGATGTAGGCGCTGGATGATGGCGTGATGCTCTTGAAGCGGCGGCGGCTGACGAGTCCGAGATGCTCTTCGCCGATCAGATCACGGTTGGCGTGGACGATGTCGGCGTTGAAGAGCACCGCATCCGCCTCAATGCGCTCTTCGCCTGGCTGGTTCGGTGCGGCGGGGCCCGTGCCGAGGGTTCGTGGTTGCGCACTGCGCGGCGCGATGCGGAGGGCGCTGATGCGCTTGTTGCTGATGACGCTCCCGATTGCATCGGTGCCGTAGCGGAACTCCACGCCGAGCCGGCGGGCGAGCCGCTCCATGGCGAGTGGCGCTTCGTGCATGCCCCCCTGCGGATGCCAGGTGCCGAACTTCGCTTCGATGTACGGGATAGAGAGGAAGGCGCCAGGGACGCTCTGCGGCGTGGAGCCGAGATAGATGGACTTGTAGCGCATCACGTGACGAATGCGTTCGTCGTGGAAGGTCTGGTTGATGCGGCGACTGTACGGCGTGGCCGCGTCAAGACGAATCCCTGCGAGCCACGACATCGGCGCAAGGAGGCTGAGTGGACTGAGCGTCTTACGGAAGAAGGTTTGATCCAGTTCGCGCCAGAGCTTCTCGCCGCGACGCATGAACGCGGGGATCCCCGCCGCATCGCGCGGATTGAGCGCCCCGAAGCTTGCGGCGAGTTTGGTGAGATCGCTTGATGTCTCAAGAACGCTGCCGTCGGCAAAGAAGGTGCGCGAAGCTGGCTCAACGGGGAGGAGGGTCAGATCGTCGCTGCGCTTAGCGCCAGCGGCGGACCAGAGCTGATCGAAGAGTTCGGGGAGGGTGAAGATGGTGGGGCCGCTATCCCAGCGATACGGACCGATCTCGCGACGCCCCATCTTGCCGCCAGGACGCGTACCGCGCTCAATAACGGTGACCTGGACGCCGGCGCCGGCGAGACGGATGGCACTGGCGAGGCCAGCGAGTCCGGCGCCCACAACAACGACGCGCTTCGCTGCGGTCACGCTCGTTGACGTGTGCGGAGTACAGATCGACCCACAGATGCACCGAGTGCGATCAGCGTGCCGACGATTGCGGTGGCCCCAGCGGCAACGGCTGAATCAAACGGGACCTGGAGTATCACCAGCATCGTGATGGAGGCGCCGATCAGGT
>JBBAWP010000023.1:15456-17602 GCA_040397155.1 Candidatus Limnocylindrus sp. | reverse complement strand
TCCACCAGCGAGCAGCCCGACGATCAACACCGCGGCGCGCTCTGCGCGCTGTGCCAGTCCAACATCCGCGCGCACTCCGAGCGCCTCGCCGCGTGCGCGGACGTAGCTCACGAGCGACCCAAGGCCGAGCGCGAGCGTTGCAAGGCCGATTACTTCAGTGGTGCCGCTCATCGCCGCACCCGCTGCGATCCCTGCGTAGATCACCGCTTCGCCCGCGCGATCCATGGTGGAGTCAAGAAACGCGCCGAAGTCGCTGGTCTTCCCTGTGGCGCGCGCGAGTGTTCCGTCAAGTCCGTCAAAGAGCGTGCCGAAAATCAAGATCACCGCCGTTAGCACCCACTCGCCCGCAACGGCGGCGACGGCTGCGGCGAGAACGATTCCGAACCCAGCAACGGTGAGCGCATCCGGCGAGAAGCCGAGTCGGCCAAGGAAGAGCGCGATCGGTTCACCGATTCGCTTGATGCGCGCGCGCTCTCCTCCCGTGAAGAGACTCCCTTCAGTTGCGCGACTTGCCATTGCTACTCCTCTTCCGCGCGAACGGCGTCAACGAGCGGTTGCGCGTTCGGTAGCGCCGCTTCAGGTGCAACCCAGGCGGCTGGGTTGGCGACGCCGAGTGCGGCGAGCATCAGCGCGTGCCCTTCGGCGATGGTCTCCGTTCGAAGCGTGTAGATGGACTCACGACCAGCGCGTTCACTCGTGACGAGTCCTGCGCTGCGGAGTCGGCGCAGGTGCCAGCTCACCAGAGGCTGGGAGAGGTCGGTGGACTCGATCAGTTCGGTGACGGTGGCGGGACTTTGCGCGAGTCGGCGCACGAGATCAAGCCGATTCGTGTCCCCAAGAGCCCTGTGCACGCGGCGGGCCGCCTCGATCACGAAGCGCTCACCAGTCGCCTCACGGAGCGCAGCTGGAAGCGCGGCAGCGCTCTTCGTGCTCATCGCTGGACCTTGACCTGTACGGCTTCCATATAGCGGAAGTTTATATGAGTTTTTGCTGATGCGAGCGCGGGGCCAGGAGGTTTGTTACAAGCCCCCAGGAGCGTCGCCGGGCGTTGTGCTGCGGGCGTCGGGGGGGTCTGGGCGGCGGGCGGAGGCTAGCTGGCGAGCGCCTGAACGACCGCCTCGATCAGTCCGCCTGGGAGGAGGCCGAGCAGGATCGTGCCGGCGGCGGCGATCAGCAGGCCCGCGCGAAGGAGCGGCGCGGTGGCTACCTGCACATCGGTCTCGGCTGGGTCGCGCATGAAGAGATAGACGATGACACGGAGGTAGTAGAAGGCAGCGATCGCCGCGTTCAGCACCGCAACAATTGCCAAGATGGCTGCGAGTCCTCCCGCCTGCACCGCACTCAAGATGACGTATGCCTTTGCAAAGAAACCAGCCGTCGGCGGGATGCCGGTGAGGCTAAGGAGGAAGAGTGCTGCGAGCAGTGCAATCTGTGGATGCTTGCGGCCAAGCCCAGCGAGATCGCTTAGTTGCACCGTTGCGCCCGGTCGCCCTTGAATCACGGCGAGGAAGGCGAATGCGCCGAGGTTCATCAGTGCGTATGCGGCACCGTAGAAGAGGATGCCCGCGATCCCAGATGCTTCGCCAGCACCCGCCGCAACGATACCGACCATCAAGTACCCAGTATGCGCAATGGATGAGTAGGCGAGCATGCGCTTAACGTTCCCTTGTGTCAGCGCAACAAGATTGCCGAGCGTCATTGTTGCCGCGGCAAGGATGACCATGACAGGGATCCAAACTTCTGCAAGCGGCAACAGTGCAATCAAGAAGAGCTTGATGAGCAACACAAACGCACCAATCTTTGGACCAACAGAGAGGTAGCCAGTGATTGGGGTAGGTGATCCTTGATACGCATCTGGTGTCCAGTAGTGGAACGGAACTGCGGCAATCTTGAATGCAGATCCGGTTGTGATGAGTGCAAGCGCCACAGCAACGGCTGGTGGGACACCAGTGGTGAGCGACGTGAGGCTGATTGCAATTTCGGTCAGTGATGCAGTTCCCGTTGCCCCCCAGAGGAGCACGATGCCGAAGAGCAGAATTGCGCTGGAGAAGCTACCGAGCAAGAAGTACTTGACGGCACCCTCCGTGCTGAGCGGATCACGCTTTGCAAATCCAGCGAGGAGGTATCCAGGGATCACCATCAGTTC
>JBBAWP010000023.1:0-15356 GCA_040397155.1 Candidatus Limnocylindrus sp. | reverse complement strand
GCAACAGAGATCGGCGCGTACTTGCGGTTTGGCGTGATGGCGTCGCTCAGGAGCACCGCAACGGCGGTGAGTCCAACGCTCAGGAGTGGTGCAATCGTAAGTAGGTCGTTCATGGGGCCACTCCTCCCGCCGCGTACATCAAGAACTGCGCCACGCTCGGTGCAAATGCGCCCGTAAGGAGCGTGGGAAGAACCCCGAAGGCAACGATCATGGCGGCGAGTGGCGCAAGGGTGGCGATCTCAATTGGCGTGACATCGGTGAGCTTTGCGCCGAGACCCTTCAGGAACGGCGAGAGTTCGCCGGTGAAGACGCGCTGATAGAGCCAGAGGAGATAGACGGCGGCGAGGATCATCACGAGGGTTGCTGCGCCAGCGACCATCGGGTTCACGAGGAAGGCGCCGAGCAGCACGAGGAATTCACCAGCGAAGCCGGAGAGGCCGGGGAGGCCAACCGAGGCGAATAGGAAGAAGCCGAAGAGCGCGGCGTACACCGGCGTTCGTGAAGCCCAGCCACCCATCTTCGCGATCTCACGGTCGTGCGTGCGCTCGTAACCAATACCAACGAGGAGGAAGAGTCCGCTGGTGATGAGTCCGTGGTTCAGCATCTGCAAAATGGCACCGTCGACCCCCTGTTGGTTGAACGAGAAGATGCCAAGCGTGACAAAGCCCATGTGGCTGACCGAGCTGTATGCGATCAACTTCTTCAAGTCAGTCTGCACAATGGCAACGATCGCACCGTAGATGATGGCGATCACGGAGAGCACGATCATGAACGGCGCAAAGTCCTGTGCCGCCTGTGGGAAGAGCGGGATCGCGAAGCGGATAAACCCGTAGCCACCGAGCTTCAGCAGCACGCCAGCCAGGATCACAGAGCCCGCGGTTGGTGCCTGTACGTGCGCATCAGGGAGCCAGGTGTGGAACGGGAACATGGGGACCTTGATGGCAAACGCGAGTGCAAATGCCGCGAACGCAAGTGCCTGCAGTGTTGGGTCAGTGATCGTCCCGCGCAGCGCAAGGAGGTCAAACGCACCCTCCCACGAACCGGTTGCCACTTGGTGACTGAACGCCGTGGCGAGAATGGCGACAAGCATCAGGAGAGAGCCGACAAGCGTGTACAGAACAAACTTGATCGTGGCGTAGATGCGATCCGCGCCGCCCCAGATGCCGATGATGAGATACATCGGGACGAGCACAATCTCCCAGAAGATATAGAAGAGGAAGAGATCGAGCGAAAGGAAAACGCCGAGCATTCCCGTCTCAAGGATCAGGAAGCTGATGAAGTACTCCTTCACGCGGCTTTGAATTGGGCCGAAGCTCGCCAAGATGCAGATCCAGCTGAGCAGTGTCGTTAAGACAACGAGCGCGCCGGAGAGCCCATCAACGCCAAGGTGATAGGTGATACCAAAGTTTGGAATCCACTGGATCTGTTCGCTGAATGCGAACTCGCTTGAGAACTCACGGATGCCTGGCAGCATCAGTAGGCTCAAGATGAATGCTGTGAAGGAGATCACGAGTGCTGCGACGCGAATTGTTGATGGTCGCGAGGATGGGATCAGTGCAATGCCGAGGGCGCCAACGAGCGGGAGTAGCGTGATCATGGAGAGGATCGGCAGTGATCCAATGAACTGCGTCAGATCGCTCATGACCCGATCACCAGATACGCGATCGCCATTGCAGCCAAACCAAGCGCGATGCCGAGCGCGTAATTCTGCACACGACCGGTTTGAATTTGGCGAAGTCCGCGGCCACCGCTTGAGGTGAGTGCGCCAACACCGTTCACTGCGCCGTCAACAATCCTGCGATCAAACCACCATGCCGCGTGGGCGACTCGTCCACCGAGGCGCACGAAGATCAAGTCGTTGAGATCATCAAAGAACCAACGCCCTTTGCTTCCAACGTAGAGAGGCTGCAGTCGAGCCGTGATGGCGCGGATGCGGTCGCCGTTGTCGCTGCGGAAGAGCCGAACGCCGATCGCCGTACCAATAGACGCTACTGTCACGCTCGCAAGCATCAAGACTCCGTCAATGCCGAAGAGCTGCCACTTCCCGTGTTCAATCCCGAGCATCTCGTCCGCCGTGTGGAAGATGGGCTCAAGTCCGTGCTTGATGATGCCGTCTGCGACCGGGAAGCCGAGCAGCGCGCCAATGCCAATTGAGGGGATCGCCAGCAGGATGAGCGGAAGGGTCATGGTCCATGGCGACTCGTGCGGGTGAACGTCCTCGCGGATGCGGCTCTTCCCCCAGAACGTGAGACCCATGAGGCGGAACATATAGAAGGCGGTCGCGCCAGCAACAACGAGTCCAACGAGCCAGACCCAGGTGTAGCCAAACTTGAACGCTTCGCCAAGGATCTCGTCCTTTGACCAGAAGCCGGCGAGTGGTGGAAGCCCAGCGATCGCGATCGTGCCGATCAGCATGGTGGCGTACGTGATTGGGATCTTCTTCGCGAGCCCGCCCATCTTCGGCATCTCCTGTTCACCGTCAACGGCGTGGATCACAGAGCCTGAACCAAGGAAGAGCAGCCCCTTGAAGAAGCCGTGCGTGATCAGGTGGAAGATGGCCGGAACCCACGCGCCAACGCCGAGTGCGGCGAACATGTAGCCGAGTTGTGAGAGCGTGGAGAAGGCGAGCACGCGCTTGATATCCGTCTGCGTGAACGCGATTGACGCAGCAAAGATGGCGGTGAAGATGCCGATCGCCGCCACCACGAGCATCGCCTCAGGGCTTGCCGCAAAGAGTGGGCTCATGCGCGCCACCAGGTAGACGCCCGCGTTCACCATGGTTGCCGCGTGGATGAGTGCGGAGACTGGGGTTGGCCCCTCCATTGCATCGGGGAGCCAGACATGAAGTGGGAACTGTGCCGACTTACCAACGGCGCCGCAGAAGATCAGCAGTGCGATCACGGTGGCGGCGGTTCCGGTGAGTTCACCTGCGGCGACCCCTGCAAGGACCGTTGGGATGTCGAGCGTGCCGAAGACGGCGACGAGTCCCATCAGGCCAAGTGCAAACCCAACGTCTCCCACGCGATTGGTGATAAACGCCTTCTTTGCGGCGAGTCCTGGCTCACGCTTCGTGTACCAGAAGCCGATGAGCAGATATGACGAGAGGCCGACGAGCTCCCATGCCGCGAAGACGACGAGCAGATTGCTCGCGAGCACCAAGAGGAGCATGGAGAACATGAAGAGATTGAGATAGGCGAAGAAGCGCCAGTATCCAGGGTCGTGGCTCATGTAGCCAACGCTATAGAGGTGAACGAGCGCACCAACAGTGGTGACAACGAGGAGGAGTGCGCCAGTGAGCGCGTCGACGTGAATTCCCATGCTGAAGGTCAGGTCTCCTGAGGCGATCCATGTGAAGAGCTCGCGGGATGCGCCAGCCTCACCGAGATCACCGAGGAGCGCAGGGACGGCCAGGCTCATTGAGAGCGCCCATGTCGCCACGATGGCGAGGAGCGGAACTACATGTGCGAGCTTCCCAAGTCGTCGACCGATCGCCGCCGTGAAGAGGAACCCGCCAAGCGGCAACAGGAGGAGGAGCGGCGCGTACTCAGGGAGCACGGCGGCCGGCTCGCCACTCTCTGATGCGGCGCGGATCAGCACGGTGAGAAGGCTCATGCTTATTGCCGCATCGTGTCGTACTCGTCGACCAACGGGGTCTTCCGGTTGCGGTAGATCGCAATAATGATGGCGAGGCCGACGGTGGCTTCAGCCGCGGCGACCGCGATGATCAACATGGCAAACGCAACTCCTTGACCTGCGAGTGCGGGAATAAACGCGCCGAAGGCAACAACCGCGATGTTTACCGCGTTAAGCATGATCTCCACGCTCATCAGCATGCTGATTGCATTGCGACGCGCGAGAAAGCCGAACGAACCGATTGAGAAGAGAAGCCCCGAGAGGACGAGGTACGGCTCGAGGTGCCCTGCGATCATGCTCATCGGCGCTCCTCCTCTTCCTCGGCGCCGATCTGTCCAGCGCGCGGGAGTGAGGCGAGATAGATCCCTCCAATTACCGCCGCGAGCAGGAGCACGCTGGCGACCTCAAAGGCGAGGAGGTACGGGCCGAAGAGTGCGTCGGCTGCGCCACGTGTCCCCTCAGGGGGTGGCGTGCCGTCAAACACGGTTGCGTTCCAGCCGCCGCCGCCGAGCGTGACAGCGAAGATCAGCGCGAGAAGTGCCGAGATCAGCGCGGCAGGAACCGCTTGTGTTTGGAAGTTGAGCTTCGCGGGTGCCGCCTTTGACTGCGTCAACATGATCGCAAAGAGGATCAGCACGCTGATCGCCCCGATGTACACGAGCACCTGCGCTCCGGCAAGGATGGCCGCGCCTAGCATCACATAGATGCCCGCGATTGCACCAAGCGTCAGGATCAGAAGTAGACCGTTACGGATGATGTCGCGCCCCAGCACCACACCGAGTGCGCCGGCCACGGCAACACCGCCGAGGAGCATGAAGAGCGCGTCAGCCCACGTGATCCCGATCAGAGGCAGCGTGTCTGGCAGGGGCATGAGTTACTTCCCGCGCAGATTCGACGGCAAGACCGGAAGTGCGCGCGCCGGGTCGTGTCGTCGCCCTGCAACGGTATTCTCCCAGTTACTCTCACCACGAATGAAGGTGGCCTCAGAGGTTCGCTCAATCTTGGCAAGCGCAATGAGGTCAATCATCGGCTCACTGCGATCGGTGTGCGCAAGCTCAAAGTCAAACCCGCTGCGAAGCGCGTCGTACGGACACGCATCCACACAGATGCCACACAGGATGCAGCGTGACTCGTCAACTTCGTACTTGGTCAAGATGCGCGGCTTCGGCATGAGTGCACCTGTTGGGCACGTCTCCGCACATCGCCCACAAGAGACGCACGGTGATTCGTTGAGGCTCATGTCGAGTGGTGTGGTGACGAGCGTGTCAAAGCCAGTGCGCATGAAGTCGTAGCAGGCGGCACCAACGACTTCGGCGCAGACATTGGCGCAGCGGCCGCAGTCAATGCAGCGCGATGGTTCGCGCAAAATGAACGCGTGCGAGTCATCACGCACGTAATCGTGATTTGCACCCGTCCAGCGATTCTCGGTGATTGATCGGAACCCGGCACCGTTCTGGTGATCTTTCTCGAGCGACTTGAGTGTGGTGCCGTACTCAATGCCGAGGCGGCGGAGGTCGCAGAATCCGATCGCTTCGCACGTGCACTGCAGGCAGCGCGTGCTCTCCGCCATCACTTCGGACTTGCTGTACGGGATCTCGTACTGAATGTAGTCGTGCTTTCGCTCGTCAGCGTGGAGCGCCTTTAGCCTGCGGCGTGGCTCCTTCGTCTCACCAGTGAACGGCACGATGCTGAGGAACTCTGGCTGTGGTTCTGCGAGCGTCTGGCGGTTGCGGATCTCACCGAGGTCGAGCCCCTGCAGGTACGCGTCCGCGGCGTAGGCGCAGCGGCGTCCGTCGGCGATGGAGGCCACAACAGTAGTGGCGCCGTTTCGCACGTCGCCACAGCCAAAGACGCCGTCGCGACCTGTCTGGAAGGTGACCGCGTCTGCCTTGAGGCGACCGTTCTTCGTAGCGGCAACCCCGTCGGCGCCGACGCTGGCCCAGGTCATGTCCGGACCCTGACCGATCGCCTTCAAGATGCGATCGCACTCAATGATGAACTCGGTGCCTGGTGCAGGTTCTGGTCGGCGTCGGCCTGAGGCGTCTGGCGCGCCGAGCTGCATGCGAATGAATTCAAGACCTTTGACGCGGTTCTTCTCGTCCACGATGACACGCGTTGGTCCAGCCTGGAAGATGGCGCGCGCTCCCTCTTCGATCATCTCGTGCACTTCGTCTGCGGCTGGCATGTCCTTCATGTCGCGGCGGTAGACGAGCGTGACCTCCTTGGCGCCGAGGCGAATGCTGGTACGCGAGCAGTCCATTGAGGTGTAGCCGCCGCCCACCACAACCACGCGACTCCCTTCGTGGTTCGGATACTCAAGTCCGAGTGCGGCGGTGTGCAGATAGTCGAGTCCGTCGATCACGCCTTCGGCGTCCTCGCCTGGAATGCCGAGGTCATTCGTGTCGTAGCAGCCGATCGCCACGATCACCGCGTCGTACCCCTGCGCCTTCAGGTCGGCGGTGGTGAAGTCACGACCGAGCATCTTCCCGCACTCGAAGCGGCCGCCGAGTCGCGTGATTGACTGGTACTCACCGTCGAGCACTTCAATCTTCGGTAGTCGGTACTGCGGAATTCCATAGCGGAGCATGCCGCCCGGCTCTGGGTCTTTTTCGAAGATGGTGACGTCGTGTCCGGCAACCAAAAGATAGAAAGCGGCGGATGCACCTGCAGGGCCGGAGCCGATCACAGCAACACGCTTCCCAGTTTTTGGCTGCAGCTCAAACGGGAGCGGTGGATCAATGTTCTCGTCCCACATCGACTTCAGTACCTGATCGCCCGCGTAGCGATGGCTGTCGCGGATCGCGATCGCTTCGTCAACTTCGTCGCGACGACAGTGGTCTTCGCATGGTGCTGGGCAGACGCGTCCAAGGATGCTTGGGAATGGAATGGTCCGCTTGAAGATGCGCGCCGACTCGCGGAACTGCGATTCAGCGTTTGCCTTCAAGAATCCTGGGATGTCAATGTGGCTCGGACACTTGTTCTGGCACGGTGGCAGGCAGTACGCGTTGTGATCGCTGAAGATGAGCTCCAGGTTGGTGCGACGAATCTCGCGAAGTCGATCGGTCTGCGTTGCGATCACTGCCGCCGGTTCCGCCTTTGCTGAACAGCTGATCTGTGGTGAGTCGCACCCTTCAACATCGACCACGCACATGCGGCATGCGCCGAATCCAGGAAGTTTTGGGTCGTAGCAGAGGGTTGGGACTTCAATGCCGTTTGCGCGGCAGACTTCGAGGATGGTCTGTCCCTCAAACGCTTCAAGCTGCTTCCCGTCAATCTCTACATAGAAGGTTGGCGTGCGCTGTGGGCGCTGTGGGCTGCGCGTGGAGAGCATCTGCTCAACCGCTTGACTCTCTGATGTGGTCTGCACCGCGGTGGCATCAGCTGGTGTCACGCCACTCGTTGGTCGCTCCATGAGGCCTGCCATCTACTTACTCCGTCCCGCTACTGCGCCGCTCGTCTGCGCGACGCTGGCCGGATAAAACTCGTGCTCGAAGTATCGCATCCCTGTCAGGAGTGGGCTTGGCGTGAGCCGCTCATGCGCGCAAAGCGCGCTATCTGCAACGTCTGCCGCGAGCGCCTGGAGTCGCTGCCCATCCTCGGGCCCTGCGAGTCCGTCAACGAAGCGTTGTCCGATCTCCGCGAGGCGTCGGGTACCGATGCGACACGGGATTGTCTTTCCACACGCTTCGTCAGCGCACCAACGCGTCAACATTGCGGCGAGCTCTGGGATTGCCACACTTCCATCGAGTGCAAGTAGCGCGCCCGAACCAATGTGTGCGCCAACCGCGGCGAGTCCTGCGCCGCTGTACGGCGTACTTCCCAGCAACTGCGCAGGGACAAATCCGCCAGATGGGCCGCCAACAAGGAGCGCCTTGATCGTGGCTCCGCGTGCGGGGCCTCCCGCCACTGCAAGGATCTCCGCGAGTGGGGTCCCTGTTGGAACCTCAAGGACACCGGAGTTTGTGATCGAGCCACTCACCTGGACGAGCACGGTCCCGGGCTGCGCGGGGTCGCCGATCTGCTTGAATGCGGCGGCGCCGTTCGTAAGGATCCACGAGACGGCGGCGAGTGTTGCCACGTTGTTCACTGCGGTCGGCTTGCCGAGATAACCAACTTCCGACGGATACGGCGGCGTCTGCTCAGGCTGACCGCGCTTTCCGGCGAGCGCCTTGAGCAGCACCGTCTCTTCGCCGATCATGCTCGAGCCTTGAAGTGGGACGACGCGCACGGTGAGCTCGCGACCGCTTCCGAGCACGTTGGCTCCGAGGACGCCTTCGCGCTCTGCGGTGCTGATGATCAACTCAAGTGAACGGATGGCGTCGCTGTACTCCGCGCGCACACCAATCATCGCTTCACGCGCGCCAACACTGAGCGCGGCGATCGCGAGACCCTCAACGACGCCGAGCGCGTTCTTCTCAAGGAGGAGACGGTTCGTGAAGACGGCTGGGTCTGACTCGTAGGCGTTTGCTGCCGCGTATTTCGGCGACGCGTCGCTCTGCACGGTTGCACGCCACTTCTCGCCGGTCAAGAAACCGCCACCGCCGCGTCCGCGCAGGCCGGCATCAATCAGTGTCTGTGCTGTTGCAGCGCCGCCTGCGGCGATCGCAGCGCGCAGCGCCGCCCACGGGGTTGCAGGTGGTGTGAGCAGGAGTTGTGACCAGCCCTTTGGCGCGCTTAGCTGCTTCACGCGGCATACCTCCCTGCAAGTGCGGCGGCCCACGACTCTGCATTGCGACTTGAGAGTTCGCGTTGCAGTTCGCCGTCAATCACCACGAGTGGTGATGGCGCGTCTGGAAGATGTGTCGAGAGAGCTTCAAGGCGCAGGTTGCTCCACGGGATCGCCTGGCCGAACTCAGTCCCGAATTCAAACGAGAGCGTGTTGATGACGCGCCCTGCGCCAGCGACCAAGCAGTTTGCACAACGGCAGACCGCGATCGTGCGGTTGCGTCCCGGCTCAAACGTGAGGTGTTTGTAGAAGGTTGCGGTGCCGTAGACCATGGCGTACCAGGCGCCAGTGGCGCGACTGATGCGCTTCAGTGCGTCAACTGGCAGATAGCCGTACGCGCCCTGGACAGACTCAAGGATCTGCAACATGTGATGTGGGTCGTAATCAACGCGCTCCAACGCCGCTTCAACGGGTTGCAGGTCAATACCGCTCTCTTGTGCTGCCGCCGCGTCGGAGACGGTGCGTCCTGAGCGGCGCATTGCCGACTCTTCGCGTCGTTCGGCGTACTGCTCCGCTGGTCCCCAGTGGACGGCGTACCTTCCCTTGGTATCTGTTCCGCCCATGTCAATGCACTCAATTGGACATGCCTGCGCGCACTGGAAGCAGGTTTCACACTTCAGCGTGCCGCGCTCATCGGTCACAAGTTCAAGTCGGCCACGGTTGCGTGGCGGAATATCTGGCTTCACTTCGGGATACATCACCGTCTTCTTCGGCTGGAAGAAGCGAGTGAGCGTGAGTGCCATTCCGCGAACGATGCCTGAGCCTGGGATTCGAGCCATCAGACCCTCCTTATGCCGTCAGTAGCACGGCGGCCGCCGTGACAAATAGGTTCAGGAGTGATGCGGGGAGGAGCCACTTCCAGGCGAAGCCCATCAGCTGGTCGATGCGTGCGCGGGGGAGTGTTGCGCGCATCCAGACAAAGATGAAGATCAGGGTGAACGTCTTGAGGAGGAACCAGACGAGGTCCGCGACTGGTGGAAGCATCGCCCAGGCCCAGAAGCCGATGGCCGCCGTAGAGAGCGCGCCGAAGATCAGGAAGCCGGCGAGGAGCGCCTGCCAGGCCTTGATGCGCGCACTGATCGCATAGATGGGGAGCCCGATCGCGAGCGTCCCAAGGAGTGGCGCGATCCCCGCCGCGATCGGCAGGAGGAGGCCAAGCCCGCTCAGATCTACCGCGATTTCAGGACTGAAGGGGAGACTGATTGGCGCGTTGGAGCCACCAAGGAAGACAGCGGAGAAGAGTGCGGAGACGATGAAGACGTTGACGTACTCCGCAAAGAAGAAGAAGCCGAAACGCATGCCGGAGTATTCCGTGGCGAACCCAGCCACAATCTCCTGGTCCGCTTCGGTGTTGTCAAACGGCGTGCGGTTCGCTTCGGCGGTGATTGCAATAAAGAAGATGATCGCCGCAAGAGGCTGGCGGAAGATGAACCAGTCGAGCAGCGAGCCGCTCTGCGCTTCAACAATCTTCGGCAGCGAGAGTGTGCCGGTCAGGATGATGATACCAACCACTGAAAGTGTCAGTGGGATCTCATAGCTGATTGACTGCGCTGCGGCGCGGATCCCGCCAAGCAGCGAGTACTTATTGAATGACGACCAGCCCGCCATCATCAGCCCGACCACACCGAGTCCGCCGATTGCGAAGAAGTAGAGGAGGCCGAACTCGAGTCCAACACTCGTCAAGTCAGGCGCGAACGGGATCACCATGACTGTCATGAAGCTCGCCAGATACACAACCACTGGTGCGAGCGTGAAGACAGGAACGTCAACGCTTGGTGGAGTGAAGTCCTCCTTCATCAGCACCTTCAAGCCGTGCACCACACTCATCACAGCACCACCAGGACCGATGCGGTCTGGTCCGATGCGGAGATTCATCAGCGCAATGATCTTCATCTCCATGTAGATCAATAGGAATGCAACGGGTACGGTGATCAAGAAGGTGATCACCGATGCGGCAAGGAATCGAACGATTGGAAGATTCGCACCGATCGTTGCGCCAATAAAAGGCCCTGCCACAACAAGAAGCGCAGTCAGCGCGGCGCCGCCAACGGAGAGAAGTGGGAGAAGCACAGCGAGTGCGCGTCCGCCTGGCGTCATGCGTGACCAGACCATCTGTGCGCCGCTCACTTGTCTACCCCGCCCATCACTGGATCAAGGCTCGCCATCACCGCCATGGTGTCGGCAATAAGATTTCCGCGCGTCAGTGGTCCGACAAGTTGCAAGTGCACGAATGATGGATCGTGAATACGCATGCGGAACGGCTGATCGGTTCCGTCAGAGATTGCGTACACGCCATACGCGCCGCGCGGTCCCTCGACCGCGCCGAATGCGCGACCTGGACGTGGTCGGATCAGGCGCGGCAACTTTGCCATCACTGGACCATCTGGCATTTCGTGCAACACCTGGTCAATGATGCGAATGGATTCACGAATCTCGTCAATGCGCACCATGTATCGCGCGAGTGAGTCGCCTTCGTCGCGCGTTGGCACGTTGAACTCCAACTCTGGGTAGACAAGGTATGGATGGTCGCGTCGCAGATCGAACGGCACGCCGCTTGCGCGGAGGTTCGGTCCGGTGACGCCCATGCGGAGCGCGGTGGTGGCGTCAAGTGTGCCGAGACCACGCGTGCGTCGAACGAAGATCTCGTTTTCGTTCATCAGGCCAAGGTTTGAATCGATCTGCGCGGCGGCGCGGCTCATCCAGTTGCCGAGTCGGCTCATGAACTCGTGGTTTAGATCGCCGTTCACACCACCGATGCGGTAGTAGTTGTAGAGCAGCTTCTGGCCGGTGAGTGCGGCGAGCATGTCCACGATTTCGTCGCGCTCAATGAACGACCAAAGGATCGGGGTGATCCCACCAAGATCCAGCGCCATCCAGCCCTGGAAGAGGGTGTGGCTGGCAATACGATTGAGCTCCATGGTGAGCACGCGGATGTACTGGGCGCGGCGCGGGACCTCGACATCCATCAACTTCTCAAACGCGGCGACGGGGGCCGCCTCGCAGAAGAGGGAGGCGACGTACTCGAGCGGGTCGGTGTAGCAGATCGCCTGGTGGTAATCGGCGTTCTCGCAGAGCTTCTCAACGCCGCGGTGCAGGTATCCGAGCACAGGATCGAGATCAACGACCTGCTCGCCATTCACCTTGACGACGATGCGGAGCACGCCGTGGGTGGACGGGTGCTGCGGTCCCATGTTGACGAACATCTCACCGTCCCGAAGGTTCAGGAACTCCGCCTGCCGCTCTGTCTGCGCAGTTGGCGCTGGTTCGTACCACTCCGAGGCGGCAGGGATCGCGATTCGTGGATCGTCGAGCGATGGCTTTGTCAGTGGTGTTGTCACGGTTATGCTCCCGGGCTCTTGCGCAGCGTGGTGCCGCGCGTTGCATCAACAGGTGTTCCTACGCGCTCCATGTTGCGCACACCAGCAGCCGGCGAACGCGACGCGTCGTCGGCGAGATAGAAGTCTTTTCGGAGCGGGTGGCTCGCGTAGTCGTCGGGCATGTAGATGCGACGAAGATCACGATTCCCTTCAAAGATGATGCCGAACATGTCGTACGCCTCGCGCTCCATCCATTCAGCACCTGGCCAGAGTGAGACGAGTGAGTTCACACGCGGCGCACTTCGGTCAATGCCAGGAACGATCACGCGAAGCCAGTCACCAGTTCGTGAGGATGAGAGGTGATACACCACCTGCATCTCTTCGCCTGTATCAACGCCGCAAAGATCGATCAACATCTCAAACGCAAACTCGGTCTCGTCGTGCAGCGCGCGCAACGTTTGGATTGCATCGGCAACGCTGACGCGAATTTCCGTTTCGTCAAATCGCTGACGTACGGGTGTGAGCAGCGTGCTCCCAAATCGTTCGGTCAACGCGGTGGCGAGTGCGCGGTCCATCAGATGCCGTCCGGAACGGTTGGGCCAATGGCGCGCTCTGGCCAGTGTCCGCGACGATCCTTGATGAGCTGCTGCAGTTTCATCATTCCGTAGATGAGACCCTCTGGTCGTGGCGGGCAGCCTGGAATGTAGACGTCGACTGGCATGACGCGATCAATTCCCTGCACCACGGAGTAGCTGCGCTTGTAGCGACCACCAGAGCATGTGCAGTCACCCATCGCAACAACCCACTTTGGTTCTGGCATCTGCTCCCAGAGTCGAATCAGTGGCTCTGCCATTTTCGTCGTCAGCGTTCCTGCAACGATCAGTACGTCTGCTTGTCGAGGTGATGCGCGGAATGGAAACATTCCCCAACGATCAATATCGTTCTTTGGTGTTGCGGTTGACATCATCTCAATTGCGCAACAGGCAAGCCCAGAGAGGAGCGGCCAGAGGCTGTTCGCGCGGATCAAGTCAAGGACGACGTCTGCCTTGGTGGGAATTGCGCCGAGCGCGCCGCTCCAGCGCGCATCATCCACGCGACCGTCGCCCGTTGCGTCATAACGCGCGAGCTCAAGGTTCGGATGTTCGGCGAGCGGTTGTCCACCGTACGCGCGCGGATTGTCTGTCGTCCATAGCGTGTTCGGTGTGACGATCGGCGTCTGAAGCGCCTTCTTTGGGTCGCGCGTCATCGCCATGCGAGCACCCCTTTGCGCCACGCGTATGCGAGGCCAATCAGCAAGACGCCAATGAATACCACCATTGAGACGAGGCCTTCAATGAGGAGTGATTGGAAGTTGAGCGCCCAGATGTAAATAAAGACGATCTCAACATCAAACGCAACGAAGAGGAGTGCGTAGAGATAGAACGAGAGGCCGAAGCGGCCGTGGGTGTCGCCGTAGGTGTCGATCCCTGACTCGTATGGCACCTGCTTCCCGCGGCTGCCGCGGGTGCGGTGGGAGATCAGCCAGGCGATTCCGATCGTCAAGAAGACGAAGGAGACACCCGCGCCGGCGAAGCCGAGGACGTACCAGAGTCCGTTCATGCAGCTCCTCTGTTGGACCCCTGCTCCCGCGCTGCGCCCCATGCGGGGCGAAGGGTGGATCCTATGAAGATTCTAGACGAGGGGGCGGATCGGAGCCGCCGCTCCAGGGAGTGGATTCCTCGCGTCCGCCAGGCGTGAAACGTGCTCAGCAGAGCCGAGTGCGAAGAGCTCCACGGCGAATCCGCCCATGCCACGGGGGTTCATCAGCCGGGCCAGTGCCGAGCGAAGCGCAATCGCCCCCTCGAGGGTCGCCTCAGGGCCTCGCCGAATCCGTTCAATCTCGTCATCAAGGCCGGCCCCCGCGAGGAGCGCCGCCTGGCTGGTGGAGGCGACTGGGGTGAGCCCAGCCGCGGTGGCGGCGGCCCGAAGGGCGGTCAGGTCAACGTGGGCGGTCAGGTCCCGCCCCCCGGGGTCACCCAACAGATCGTCGGTCGCTCGGTGCCCCTGGTAGGCGAGCGCTGTCCCTGCGGCGCGGCTTGTTGCGTCACGAAGGTCAACCCCCTCGCGTCCGTAATCAATCATCACCACAAGCCCACCGCTGATCTTTTTCGCGAGTTCGCGCGGCCACAAATCTGCAGCGAAGCAGGCCTCTGCGCGCTGCCCTTCTGTCAGTGGCGCGCCGAACCGCGCGCGCACGCGCGTCGCCTCTGCCTCTCCGAGTGGCACCTCCACCCACACAAGTGCGTCCTCTTCGTTCACTCCAACACAACGCTCTGCAGCGCCGTGCGCGGTCGCCGCGCGACCGACATAGATGTGAAAGGGGAGCGCATCAAGATACTCGTTCGCCACAACAACGCCCGAAACAGGCGGCGCATCTTGCTCCACGATTTTCAACGGCTGGCGCAGCGCACGCGTCGCGAGTGCACGTTGAAGCTCCTCACGCCGGTGTGGATTGATTTCAATCGGTTGAATCTGTAGTGCTTCAAGAAGTGGTGCCTCATCTCTGATCAGCTGATCAACGACTGCAAGAAGGAGCGCACCAGATCCGGCGCCGTACTCCGTGTATCGAAACGGTTGCGGCCGATCAAGTCTCTCCCACGTTTCACGGATCAGGCGCGCCAACGCAGAGCCAAGAAGGCTGTGCATTTCTGGTGCAGTCATAAAATCGCCATCGCGTCCTGCGCGCGGCTGCGTGCCAACGTAGTAACCGAGGCCTGGCTCCGTAAGCGCGCGCTCCATGAATCGCGCGAAGCTGATGGGTCCTTGCGTGCGAATCTCTGTTCGGATGCGTTCGAGAAGTTGCTGCTCCATCTCTCTCTACCTTCGGTAGTGGCGGCGCCCAGTGAACACCATCGCCATCCCGTTCCGATTTGCGATCTCGATCGCTGCAGTGTCTCGACGTGAGCCGCCCGGTTGCACGACGGCGGTCACGCCCGCAGCTGCGGCGGCGGCGATCCCTTCTGCAAATGGAAAGTACGCGTCCGATGCCATCACTGCGCCGCGCGCACGATCACCTGCGCGCTGAAGTGCAATATCAACCGCAACGCGGCGATTCACTTGCGCCGCTCCAATACCGAGCGTTGTGGCGTTTCGCGCAATGACAATTGCATTGGAGCGAACGTGTCGCACGACGCGCCATGCAAAGAGTGCGTCGGTGAGCTCTTCCAGCGTGGGTCGGCGCTCCGTGACCACGCGGAGTTCGCTGCGTTCAATGGCCCCATGGTCTGCGGTCTGCATCAAGAGCGCATCACCGAGTCCAATGAGTTGAGGGGCTTGCGGGTGTTCTGGTTCGTACAACAACACACGAAGGTCTGGACGAGCGGCGAGTGCGGAGGCGGCACTCTCGTCTGCCACTCCTGGGGCGACCACTGCCTCGTAGCTCCCGCTCGCAATCTCTACAGCTACTGCACGGTCGATCGGCATGTTCAGCGCAACGATTGCTCCTGATGCTGCCGCGTGATCGGTTTCAAGTGCGCGCTTGAGTGCGCCGAGGGGAGTCTCAGCGGTTGCAACACCAATCGGATCGGTGTGGCGAATGAGTGCTGCACTTGGGATTGGCAGGTCAGCGACGAGGCGCGCGCCGGCGTCAAGATCAAGGACGTCGTTCAGTGTGGGTTCGCTCCCTTGCACAAGTTGTGCGC
>JBBAWP010000022.1:11497-19250 GCA_040397155.1 Candidatus Limnocylindrus sp. | reverse complement strand
TGGCGATGTCTAGATACCAAGGCAAGTCACGAATAGGATTGAATGCGCCCGCCAGGAAGAACTGCGGGAGGAAGATGAATGGGAAGAGAAGGTTGGCTGAACGCTGATTCGGGAGCAGGCTCACGAGCAGAGCGCCGAACGATGCGCCGAAGATGGCGACCAGGATCAGCGCGGGGATTAGCGCGAATACCTGTGCAAGGGTGAGCGGGATGCCGAGCACGATGCCGAAGAGCATCACCGTGAACGCTTGCGGGAAGGCAACGAGCGATTCACCAAGGATCTTCCCGGCGAGGATCGTGCGTCGCCCGATCGGGGCGACGAAGATTTCTTGCGAGAAGTCGTTTTCGCGGTCCTCCAGGATGGAGATCAGCCCGAGTGCTGCGGACTGCCAGACGCCCTGCGCCAGCTGGCCGGCAAAGATGAACGGGAGGAGATCAATGCCAGGCGACTCAAAGTTGGAGGCGAATGCGCCACCAAGGACGCCGATGAATAGTGCGGGGAAGACAAGTCCGCCAACAAGGCGGATGGGATCGCGGAGGAGCTTCGTAACGTCACGTGCGGCGATCGCACCGGCGGCGGCAAGCTCGTTGCGCAGGCTGAAGCGTGACGCAGGTCGCGGGGTGATCACGGTGCTCATCGGCGGAAGCTCCTTCGCGGCGCGTCATCGAGCGGAGACTCTTCGCGGTCATCAGCCGTTGCAGCAACAATCTTCAGATAGGCGTCTTCCAAGCTTGGGCTGCGCACTTCAAAGCGCGTGAGTGGCGTCTTCAGGTCACGCACGAGCGCATGTGCCGCCTCAGCACCGAGCACCTCAACAGCAACGCCTGCAGAGATCGGCTGCGGGGTGTGTCCGAGTTTTTCCACCTCCGCGCTGAGTGCAATACGATCTGCGGCCTCAAACTCCACGCGAGTGACGCCCGTACCAGTGCGCAACTCGGCGGGCGTCCCGTTCGCAACGATCTTACCGCGATCGATGATGCAGACCTGATCGGCAATCTCAACCTCATCAAGGTAATGGGTGGTGAGGACCATGGTGGTCTTCTCACTGCGACGGATCGCGTCAAGGTAGCCGGCAACAGAGCGTCGCGATTCTGGGTCAAGCCCAACGGTTGGCTCGTCGAGAAAGAGGACTTGCGGTCGATGGAGGAGCGAGCGCGCAATCTCGAGCTTGCGACGCATGCCTCCTGAATACTTCGAGATCTTCTTGAAGAGATCCTCACGATCGAGGCCAACCAGCGCACCAAGCTCCACGATCCTCTCTCGATATTCGCGTGGCATCAGCGAGAAGGCGGGGCGATACGCATATGCACCATAGAGAGCGGCGTGGAATCGGCAGTTCTCCTCGCCAGTCAGGGCGCGGTCCAACGATGGTTTCTGGAAGATGATGCCAACGCGGCGTCGCACTTCAGATTGATCATGCGCGAGGTCTGCGCCTGCGATCTGCACGCTCCCCGATGTTGCGGCGAGCGTGGTGGTCAGGATGCTGATCGTGGTGGTCTTCCCCGCGCCGTTTGGGCCGAGCAGCGCGAAGAGCGACCCTTGCGCAACGTCAAATGAGACCCCGTCAACCGCGTTCCGGTCTGCGCCTTTGTAGCGCTTCACCAGGTCGCGAACGCTGATCGCAGGCGCAGGCGACGTTGAGATTGGGGTAGGAACTGAGAGTGTCATCGCCGCGAGGATAGCAGGGCGCTAGGCTGACCTCATGGGACAACGCTGGCGGACACTCCGCGCTCTGCTTCGCCTCACGCACCCGCTCCCAACGCTGCTCAATGCGGTCGCGGCTGCGGCGCTCGCCACGGTTGCTGGAGCTCCACCGAGCGTCGCCGCACTGGTCGCCCTGACTATGCTCGGGGTGCACACCTTTATTGGTTCAACGAACGACTACATCGATCGTGATCGAGATGCAGGCCGACCTGAGAAGCCGCTCGCTCGCGGTCAGCTCCCGCCACGCGCTGCACTCCTGATGGCAGCCGCCGGGTTGACCGCAGGGCTGGCTGCCGCCGCACAAGTGAGCAGACTCACCCTCGCACTGGCCGCACTGGGCGCGTTGGTCGGATTCACGTACAACGTTTGGATGAAGCGCACGGCGCTCTCATGGCTCCCCTTTGCGGTTGGCGTCAGCATCATCCCCGCGTTTGCGTGGTCAACGGTGAGCAGCGTGCTCCCCGCGCCGATCCTGACACTCTCACTGGTCGCACTGCCTGGTGGTGCGGCACTCGCACTTCAGAACAGCCTCGCCGACCGTGCCCTTGATGCAGAGCGTGGAATGCGCAGCGCCGCGGTTCGACTCGGCGAGGCGCGCGCACTCGGCGCGCTCGTGGTGCTGCACGCGGTGACGTTCGCCGCGCTTCTCCTGACAGCACCGAGCAGCACCTCGCCACTCCTCCTCTCCGCCGCCGGACTGCTCTTGGTGGCTGGAACCGCTGGAAGCGCAACGCACTCGCGCTGGACGCGTCAACGCGCGTGGGAGATCTGCGCCGCGGCGCTCGCTCTGGCCGCACTCTCTGTCGCACTGGCGACCGCGGAGGGGGTAGGCTGAGCGAACACCTCGTGGGGGGATAGCTCAGGTGGTTAGAGCTCCGAGCTTATATCTCGGCGGTCCCTGGTTCGAGTCCAGGTCCCCCTACCAACGCCCATCTCGCCCAACGCCAACCCCGCCTCACTTCGTGAAGATCGCACATACTCCACTCATGAATCGTCGGCGCGCACTTGTCACAGGAGCCTCATCAGGGATTGGTGAGTGCATGGCGCTGCAGCTCGCCGAGCGCGGGTGGGACCTGGTGCTGGTGGCGCGACGCGCGGACGAACTCGCACGCGTCGCCGCTGCAGTCAGCGCAAACGGCGCAGATGTCGAGGTGATCGTTGTCGACCTCGCAACAACGTCGGGTGTTGAACAGATTGAGGCACGCATTGCCGATGAAGCTCGGCCGATCGAAATGGTGATCAACAACGCGGGCTACGGCCGCTTCGGCAAGATCACCGAACTTGATGCCGCAGGTGAGAGCAACGAGATTGCAGTCAACGTCAACGCACTGATGCGACTCTCGCGAGCCGCGCTGATCGCCATGGCCCCGCGGAAGAGTGGAGCAATCCTGAACGTTGCCTCCGTTGCCTCGTTTCTTCCTTTCCCTGGATTCACCACGTATGCAGCAACTAAGGCATTTGTGCGCAGCTTCACGCTGGCACTGCACGAAGAGGCACGCCCGCACGGCGTGCGCGTGACCTGCGTTGCGCCCGGTTACACGCCGAGCGGCTTTCAGACTCGAGGTGGTCTCTCGCCCACCGCCGGTCAGCCGAGCTTCATGTTGACGAGCGCGGAGTTCGTTGCGCGCGCTGGACTTGATGCAGTGGAGGCGGGTCGCGCACTGGTGGTTCCTGGGCTTGTCAATGCGATCTCTGCGCGACTTCTCGGCCTCATGCCGAGCGGCGTGCAGCGCAGAATTGGTGCCTACTTGTCGCGATTCACGCGCTAGATTCGCCTTGTTTCGCCTCGGTGCGCCGCTAGGCGCGCACGCTCCAGGTCACACCATCCGCCTGATCGGAGAGCTCCACACCGAGCGCCACGATCGCGTCGCGAATTGCATCTGCGTCGCTAAATCGTTTCTCTGCTCGTGCCGCTGCGCGGAGGGTGAGTAGACGCTCCACTGCTGGAGCGAGCAGATCCCGTGGGGATGGAGCTGCTTCGGGCGAGGGCGCAGATGCTGATGGCGCTGCTGCAGCCGCTGGTTCGTACGCTCGCGGCGCGCCGCTGGTAGGGAAGCGTGCAGTGAAGGCTGAGACTGACTCTGAGGCGCCGCTGTGGATCGCCGTTTCACCGGCCCCAGGGACGCGAATGGTAACCGCGCCTTTTCCGTGGACCGCAACGACGTCTGTTGCAAAGTCAATGGAGAGTGCCGTATGTTCGTCAATCCCGAGAACTGCAACCCCAGCTGGCAGCGCGCGCTCGAGTTCTCGCAACTTCACGTCGCCAATGAAGCAGCGCGACGTGTCATGAGTTGCCCCTTCCGCGTTGTTCCAGTGCGGCACGATCGCAACGCGAACGCCGAGTAGCGTGCCGACGAGGTTGAGGCCAGTAAGCCAGTGCGCGGGGAGGCCTGCCTTGTAGATCTCATAGACGGGGATTGCAGATTCACCGCTCGCTGCAGCTGCTGCGGACGAGGTGATCAGCGTCGCACCCGCGTGAATGCGTGACACGAGACGATCCACGATCGGCGTCCCCGCCCATCGGAAGAGGGCGCGTGATGGCGATCCTGGTCCGAGGAAGAGAATGTTTGCCGCGTCGAGCGCCGCGAGTGTGGCGCTGAATGCTGTCGGTGCAAGATCAGCACCGGGTCGCTCAGTCTCGGGAAGGCCCACGACCGTTGTTGGAACGCCAACCTTGGAGCGGAAGAAGACGGCGATCTTCTCGCCCATCTCGGCGCGGTTTGTCTGGAAGTCGTACGAGCCGTCGAGCGCCACGAGCGACGGTGGCGTGCTGCGCGCGGGGAGGCTCGCCACAAGTGCGCGATGCATGGGCGCCATGGAGGGACCGATCTCTCCTGACCCAATCAAGACGATGCGCCCCTGTGCAACTCGTTCGCTCATGCGCGCAGTATGGCGCACCAGTCGCCGCTAGGATCAGTGGGTGGCACGACTCATCCTCTCTGGCGGCGGACTCGGGCTTCGGGCAGACGCGTGGCCCGAGGCGCTCGACTGGCTCGCAACCGCGCCAGCACCACTCCACCTCGCATCACTCGCCTCGCACGATCTGCGCCAGGCGCAGACGCTCGCCGCCCTCCTTGGTCAACGCAACAGCGCGGTGGAGATCCTGTCGCCTGGAAGCGGCGATCCGCTGCGCGGGACCATCTTCCTCTGCGGAGGTGACGCGACACTGCTTGCCGAAGATCCCCTGCGCGCGTCGCAACTTCGTCGCTGGATTGCGCTCCCGAAGTTGACCGTGGTTGCAGACTCAGCCTCTGCGATGGCGCTCGGCCGGCGCGCTGCGTCATGCACGTGTGGCGGTCATCCGATTCGGACAGTTGCGGGACTCGGTGCACTTGGCGAGTGGAGCATCCTTGCGCATGCAGAGGGGCCGCACGATGCACGGATTACGGCGCTGCACGACCCCGAAACGCCAGGGGGCGGTGCGCAGCTCGCGCTGAGAACAGGGGAGGCCGTAGAAGTTGTCGGACTTCCCGACACTGTGCGCTTTGAACGGGTGAGTTGGTCTCGGACCTGACGCCTCCCTACGGCGCGCGCCGATCCACGTAACGACACCGCGCACGCACTGGGCAACCATCACACTGCGGTCGCAACGCGTCACAGTGCCCGCGTCCGTGACGGATCAGCGCAACATGCGCCTCGTACATCCGGCTCGGCTCCACAAGGTGCAGCCACGCATCATGAGCAAAGGCGAGGCTCGCCTTGGGTGGGAGGAGTCCGATTCGCTTGCTGACGCGCTCAACGTGTGTATCCACTGGCATCAGCGGGATGCCGAAGCAGAAGAGCATCACGATCGATGCGGTCTTCGGGCCGATGCCAGGGATCGCCGTGAGCCAGTTGCGCGCATCAAGTGGTTCCATCTCTTTCAGGAAGGAGAGGTCGTAGTCGCCTGCGCGCAGGCGCGTCGCCTTCAACGCCGCTTTAATCCGCGGCGCCTTCTGCGCAGCGAGACCACCGCTCTTGATGACACTCGCGAGCTGGCGAACTGGTGCCGCCTCAACCGCCGACCATTCTGGGTATCGCGTACGGAGTGCGTCGAACGCGCGTGCCGCATTCACGTCACTGGTGTTCTGACTCAAGATTGTCGTGACGAGTTCGCTGATCGGATCGAGTCGTGGCTTCCAACGAGGTACCCCGTAGAGTCCTGCGAGTCCCGTTAACACGTCGCTCACAAGCGCTGGCCGCCGACGCGCGAGCCCCTTCGCCCACGTGGATGCAGGGTTCGTCGTTCGCTTCGGCATGTGGGGATCGTACCCGCCGCCACGCTCAGTTCGTGCGGGTGCGTCCTGCGCAGCGAGGCGTGCGGGGAGCCACGTGAGCGTTCATCCTCATATGGCACGCGGCAGTTGTGAGCCCATCACGACCCGACTGCGAGGGAGGGTCACGAGATGGCAACACGCGCAAACGCGGGCGGCGTCCGCATCACCGTTCCGGCGACATGGATCGCGTCATGGACGCTCTACGACCTTGCAAACACGATCTGGTCGTACGGCATCTTCTCCTACGCGATCGGCCTCTACCTGACGAGCGAAGGAGTGCTCGGTGAGGCACAAGGGAACCTCTGGCTCCAAATCTCCATCGCCCTCTCCGTAGGGGTGAACGCGCTTGTGTCACCAGCGATTGGCGCTCTGTCAGACCGGACTGGTCGGCGGCTTCCGTATCTTCTCTTCTTCACCGCGCTCGCCATCGTTCCGGCAATCCTGATCCCTTCAGTTCCCGTGACACTTGGCGTGGTGCTCTTCTGCGTTGCTAATTTTGGCTACCAGTCGGCGCTCGTCTACTACGACGCCACGATCAAGATCGTGAGCACCCCTGCGAATCGCGGCTGGGTCTCCGGACTCGGGAATGGACTCGGCTACCTGGGAACGGTGTTGATCGGCGTGATCATCCTCTTTGGTGGCCTCAGCGTGGAGCAGGTGTTCGTGGTTGCCCCGCTCCTCTTTGCCATCTTGGCGCTGCCGATCTTCATCTTCATTCGTGAAGTGCCCGTTGCAACGCGCGCAACTCGTGGAAGTGGTTTCTCACTCCGGGCAACTGCGAAAACGATTCGCGAGCTTGGAAAGTATCCAGGGCTGCGACGGTTTCTTATTGCGCGATTCTTCTATACCGATGCGCAGAACACCGTGATCTCGATCATGGCGGTCTTTGCGGTGCAGGCGGTTGGATTCTCGCAAGGCGAAGCGAACTACGTGCTCGTTGCGCTCGCGACAACCGCCGTGGTGGGCGGACTCTTCTGGGGGCGCATGACAGATAGGAGCGGGCCGAAGACGACGCTCCGTATGGTGCTCACCCTCTGGGCGATCGCACTTGTCATTGGCTCGCTCTTCATCTCGCCAATCCCGTTCATCATTGCCGGTGTGGTGCTCGGATTCGGCTTCGGCGGACTCGCTGGAGCGGATCGCATCTTGATGTTGCGCCTTTCGCCACCAGACAAGCTTGGAGAGTTCTATGGGCTCTACAGCCTGGTTGGTAAGGGGTCCCAGGTGATTGGTGGGTTGCTCTATGGATTCACGGTCGCTCTCCTCCTTGAGCCGCTCGGTGTGGTGGCGTACCAGCTCGGGCTGCTCACGCTGTTAGTGACGATGCTTATCGGCATGTACCTGCTCCAGGCAGTGCCGGAGAAGCGCGAAGGCTAAGTTCGCGGCTCAGTCAATCAGGCTGAAGGTCAGCCGATCAGGCTGCGGATGATGCGCGTGGTTTCGCTCTGGCGCGGTCGCCAGTTGAGGAGTGCAACGGCGCGTGTGATGTCCGCGATCAGTCGCGGCGGATCGCCTGCGCGACGTGGCTGCACCTGAACGTTCACGGTGCGCTTGGTTGCGCGCTCAACGGCGCTGATCGCCTGTTTGACACTCGTGCCCACACCACTGCCGATGTTGACCGCGTTGTGTCCAGTCGGTGCGCCGTCTCGAAGGAGGTAGTTCACGGCGGAGAGATTCGCGGCGGCCACATCTGCCACGTGGACGTAATCGCGGAGCGCACTCCCGTCCGGGGTGGCGTAGTCGTTGCCATAGATGGAGAACGGTTCGCCACTCTCGGCCGCGTGGATGAGGCG
>JBBAWP010000022.1:9966-11397 GCA_040397155.1 Candidatus Limnocylindrus sp. | reverse complement strand
TTGCAGGCGGCGTTCAGCAAGTTGAGGCTCGCCTGGACGTTGTTCGCAAAGTAACGATCAGGGTGCTCGTCGCTCTCGGCCACGATGCTCTTGGCGCCGCAGTGCACGATGACGTCAATACGCGCGTCGCGGAGCAGCTCCTCCATCTTGTCCGTTTCGCCGTAGCTCCCTGTCTTGAAGGAGGCCTCGTTCGGAATGGTGTCGGTGTGGCCGCTGGAGAGATCGTCGAGGATGACGACGCGATGCCCGTCAGCGAGGAGGGCGTCGGCGGTGGCGGCGCCAACGTATCCGGCGCCACCGGTGAGGAGGACAGACGTTTCTCGTTCGCTCATCGGATCATTCTAGGGGCGTGATGCAGATTATTCGTTCGACGCATGAGCGCGTTCGGCCGCAGCAAGGAGCGCGGCCGGTTGATTCTGGATCTCGCCGCGGCCCACGGAAACTAGCAGCGAGGCTTGCACCTCCTTGATCCATGCGCCTGGAGTGGCGCCGATCTCGCGTGCAAGATCTGCGCCATCTACCGCGAGTTCCGCTGGGAGTGCAGGAGTGTTCTGCGCATCCGCGCGCTCGCAACCAGCGAGCAGGGTGCCGGCCCCTGGTGCCGCACGCTCTGCAGCGAGTCGTCTTCGGATCTGGCGTGCCGCGTCGCGCGAGTCGCCAGTGAGCGCTGCAACGTGGACGCGGTACTCCACATGATCAATCGCACCGCGCTCCGCCTCCTCCGCCGCGCGGTCGGCGGCACGCACCTGCGCAATGGCGCTCATGGTCGCGCGTGGGCGGCGCCAGTTCGTCAAGATCTGCTCAGCAGCCTCGTCGTCTGAGATCGGCACAAGAAGTTCGGCAAGTCGCCCGAGCGGATCAGGCGCGTCGGGACTCTCAGGGGCACCAATCGCCGCCACTCGTTGCGGGAGCCCCTCGCTCCAGTGCTGATTGAGTGCGGGTGCAATGACGCGCATCACACCAAGGTCGTGCAGTGCCGCGAGACCAATCTCTGGGTGCGCTGATGCAAGGATCCCTTCAATCTCCGCGCCGATCCGTTCGCCGGAGAGCGCGCTCGTGAGCCCCGCGGCGTCGCGGATCGCCGCAGCGGTTACCGGCTCAATCGTGAGTTCGAAGCGGGAGGCGAACCGAGCGGCGCGAAGGGTGCGCAGCGCGTCCTCCTTGAAACGCTCGGCGGCGTTACCGACCGCGCGCAAGACGCGTGCGTCAAGGTCTTCTCGTCCGCCGTGCGGATCAACGAAGGCGCCGTTAATCACAGGATCTCCCCCCTCGTCGCCTGCGAGGCCGAACGCCATGGCGTTCACGGTGAAGTCGCGCCGGGCAAGGTCGCCGTGGATGCTACTGATGAAGTTCACCGCATCTGGTCTCCGCGCGTCGCTGCTCGGACCATCCGTGCGGAAGGTGGTCACTTCACGGACGGCAACTCCAGTA
>JBBAWP010000022.1:0-9956 GCA_040397155.1 Candidatus Limnocylindrus sp. | reverse complement strand
GGGATACCAACCGTGCCGAAGCGATTCTCATACCCCGCATCTGGGAAGGCGGCGCGGAGCTGATCCGGCGTCGCGTTTGTTGCGAGGTCCCAGTCGGCTGGCGCGCGTCCAGCGAGCACGTCGCGCACCGCGCCACCCACAACGAATGCAGAGAAGCCGTGGGAGTGCAGTCGCCCCATCAGTGTTGCGACGTCTTCTGGAGCGGCGGCGCGAAGTGCCGCCTCGTGGCTCACGCGCCGCTCGCCGTTACGCCCTCTCCAATGAAGAGGAAGTCGCGCCATGCGGAGTAGGCATCGTGTCGCAGGTAGGGGAGGAAGATGGCGTACACGTCGCAGCGCGGCTCATACGGACGACGGCGCAGCTGCAGCCCTGCCGCCTCAGGGAGTCGGTCGCCCTTGCGGTGATTGCAGGACATGCATGCAGTGACCAGGTTCTCCCACGACCACGAGTCGCCACCGCGACTCTTCGGCACGACGTGATCAATCGTGAGCGAGACGCCCGCGCGACCGCAGTACTGGCAGGCGTGTTTGTCGCGCGCAAAGATCTCCTTGCGACTCAACTTGGCGCGTGGTCGCGGACGGCGCACGCGGTGTCGAAGTCGCACTACGGATGGCGCAGTCCAACTGCGTGATGCACTGCGAATCGGTTCGCCTTCGGCGAGGATCTCGGCCTTGCCGCCGAGCACGAGCCGGAAGGCGCGCGGGAGCGAGGCGACATTCAGCGGCTCGTAGTCCTGGTTGAGGATCAAGACTTCGCTACTCATTGCCCGATCGTATCAGCCGCGCCGAGCAGCTCAATGCGGTCGCCCGTGACCACCGGGCCTTCTCGCAGCACCCGTGCGTACCAGCGCGAGTCTTCGGGGCGGACCTTGTGGCTGACGCGCGCAATCCGCCAGTCTTCAAAGCTCCCTGCGATGTTCTTGCAGGGGGCGGCAGGCTCACTCAACTGAATGATTGGGCCGCTCTCTGTTGAGCCGATGCGCAGTCGGTCACCTTCGCGTAGTCCGCCAAGGTCGAGGCCGCTGACGGTGAGATTCTCGCCAATGGCGCCTGGGTAGAGGTGATGTCCATCTGCGTTCACGCGCGCAATCTGTTCAACACCAAAGAGGCAGACCGCCTTCTCAGGGCCGCCGTGCACCGGCGCTTTGGTGCGTTGTCCGTCACCAATCAGTCCATGGATGGTGATGGTCGTGCGATCGATCGGTCGCTTCGGGACTCCACCAGGGTGCGAGACATTGATGCTGCTGACCAGTCCCCCGCTCCCCGCGAGCGGCCGCGGGATCTCCCGCCGCGCCGCGGCGAGGTCGTCAACCCGACGCTCCTGGTCTCCCTCCGATGCAGCTGGCGTCTCACTCATAACGCGGATGGTATGCGAGAATCAACGTATGGGAAAGCGCAGCGCACCAGCCAAAACGAAGGTCGCCAAGTCCACATGGGCCACGAAGCGCGGACTCGCGCAGATGCTCAAGGGCGGCGTGATCATGGATGTGGTGACACCCGCGGAGGCGAAGATTGCGGAGGAGGCGGGCGCCGTTGCCGTGATGGCGCTGGAGCGCGTCCCATCTGATATTCGTCGCGATGGTGGAGTGGCGCGTATGAGCGACCCCGACATGATTAAGGGAATCCTCGACGCCGTTTCAATTCCCGTCATGGCGAAGGCGCGCATTGGGCACCATGTTGAAGCGCAGATCCTTGAGGCACTCGACGTTGACTACATCGATGAGTCGGAGGTGCTGACGCCAGCGGACGATCGCTTCCATATCAATAAGCATGAGTTCCGCGTTCCATTTGTATGCGGCTGCAAGGACCTCGGCGAGGCGCTGCGACGCATCAACGAAGGGGCAGCCATGATGCGGACCAAGGGCGAAGCTGGAACGGGGAACATTGTTGAAGCGGTACGTCACATCAGGACCGTCAGTGAACAGATTGAGGCACTGAAGGGCCAGAGCGAGAAGCGACTACGCGCCGCCGCAAAAGAGATGCGCGTCCCGTATGAGCTGGTGAAGGTCACCGTGAAGGCGGGTCGACTCCCCGTGGTGAACTTTGTCGCGGGTGGGATCGCCACACCAGCAGACGCGGCGCTCTCCATGTGGCTCGGTGCAGACGGCGTCTTCGTTGGCTCGGGAATCTTTAAGGCGAAGAACCCGGCGAAGACCGCTGCGGCAATTGTGCAAGCCACGACTCACTGGTCAAACCCAACCATCCTTGCCGAGGTATCTGCTGGAATTGGCGAGGCGATGAAGGGGATTGAGATGCGCACGATCCCGGAATCGGAGCGACTCTCCTCGCGCGGCTGGTAGCCGATGGCCGGCGCGAAGCGTCGAAGCGCTGCGCCAGTGATTGGCGTGATGGCGGTACAGGGAGATTTCCGAGAGCATCTCGACACACTCGCATCAATCGGCGCGCTCACTCGTGAAGTTCGTCTCCCCGAAGATCTTGAGGGAGTGTCTGGACTAATCCTTCCAGGCGGCGAGAGCACCGCGATGCGCAAGCTCTATGAGCGCTGGAACCTTGTTGCACCCATAAAGGAACTGGCCGCAAGCGGCGCGCCAATCCTTGGTACGTGTGCAGGTGCGATCCTGCTCGCCACCAAGATCACTGACGGCGACACACCCGTCCTCTCACTCATTGACATGGAGGTGCAGCGCAATGCGTTCGGTCGTCAGCTCGAGTCCTTTGAGACGAAGCTGACGATGCAGAGCCTCAAGCCGGGAGGCGGCGCCACGCCGCTCCGCGCCGTCTTTATTCGTGCACCAGAGATCGTGCGCGTTGGCCCCGCGGCGACCGTGATCGCGCAGCTCCCTGACGGAAAGATTGTTGCGGCGCGTCAGGGCAACGTGGTTGGCATCTCATTCCATCCTGAGATCGCTGGCGAAACGCGCCTTCACCGTTGGGTGCTAGAGCAGGCGGCGCAACACGCGCGACGTGGCTGAGCAGATCGTCGACCCAACACCGCGTGTACGCCTGGCACGAATCACTGACCTTGCGGCGCTTGTAGCGATCTCCCGTCGCGCGCACGATGCGGCGCCTGACGAACCAGCAGCGATCCGTTCACTCGGTCTGCCGATCGCTCCAGCGGCTCTCAGCCTCTACCAACTCTTCCGCATGCCGCTCAGTCTGATCCGATCATCAGACAGCATCTGGGTTCACCAACGCGGCTCAACGCTTGATGGACTTGCACGCGTGGAACGTGATCTGCACGGCGAATGGACCGCGGTTGAGCTCTCCGCCGTTGATGATGCGGCGCGCGCGCGACTCCTTACCCGCGTGGTGCGTGAAGCGGGTCGGCACGGCGTGGCGAGAGTTCACGTGGCGTGTAGAGAGGATGCGGCAACGCTCGCCCTCCTCGGCGCGGCAGGCTTCCAGGTATACGCGCGCGAGACGCTCTATGCACTGCAGTTGGGCCGCGCAGCAACGTTGCCAAACCTAGGCAGCGTGCGCGACGCAGCCTCCCCACTTCGTCCAGCACATTCGAGCGACGCACTCCCGATTGCGCAACTAATGGCGCGGGTTACACCACCCGCCGTGGCACGGGTTGAGCTCACAGATGCGCGGGATTGGGAGCGGGCGACGACGGGTGCGTGGGCGCCGCGCGCGAGCATCAGTCCACTCCTTCGACTCGCGGAAGGGAGCGCCTTTGTTGTTGATGGTGACGCGGGCGAACTTGACGGGTGGGTCCACATTGGAGTTGCGCGCGAGCCGGGAGAGCAGCACCCGCACTCGATGCGGATCACGACGCTCCCAGGTGTCAGCGTCGCTCCAATCATTGCTGCGAGCCTTGCGGAGATTTCGGCACGTGCAACAGAGGGAGGGACAGGAGGCGGTGCGATCCTCGCCGTAGTGCGCAGTTACGAGTCGGGAGTCGGCGCTGCACTGCGCGAGTACGGCTTTGAGGAGATCGCCGATCTCCGCCTCGCCGTGCGTGACGCCCGGGCGCGGGTGACTGCCCCAGGGATGGTTCCCGCGATCGGATAGCCCGTTCCGCTCAGCTGGCCGCCGCGCTAGGATTCTTCCAATGAGCCTTGCCAACACCCCACACGACGGCACCAGCCCCATGCTGGCACCCACGGTCGTGCAGGAAGAGGCGATCGTCGACAACCTCGACCTTCTCCTTGACTGCCTTCCGGGAGAGATCGTTGCCAGCATCCGCGAGCTCTCGACGCGCGAAGAGCTTGCGGCGGGGCGTGATGGACTCCTTGAAGTAGTCATGGATCTCGGTCGCCGCCCAGAGGCGCGACTCACCTCCGGCGATGTGACGCTACTGGAGCGCGAGGTGACAGAAGAGGATCTCTCGTGGGTGATCTCGCGCATTGGCGACTTTGGTGGAGATAATCGCGCCGGTATTGAGCGTACGCTGCACCGCATCTCTGCAATTAGAAATCGCGCCGATCGCGTGGTGGGTCTGACCTGTCGCGTGGGGCGTTCCGTCTTTGGGACGATTGAGATCCTTCGCGACCACATTGAGTCAGGAAAGTCGATCCTGATCATGGGGCGACCTGGCGTAGGGAAGACGACCATGCTTCGCGAAGCGGCGCGCGTGCTCGCCTCTGAATTCTCCAAGCGCGTGGTGGTGGTTGATACCTCAAATGAGATCGCGGGCGACGGCGATATTCCGCACCCTGCAATCGGTAAGGCACGTCGCATGCAGGTGAGCGCTCCTGAGCGCCAGCACCTGGTAATGATTGAGGCGGTGGAGAACCACATGCCAGAGGTGATCGTCATTGACGAAATTGGTACGGAGGCGGAGGCCATTGCCGCGCGCACCATTGCCGAGCGCGGCGTGCAGTTGATCGGCACGGCGCACGGCAACAACCTTGACAACCTGATGCTGAACCCAACGCTCACCGACCTGATCGGTGGGATCCAGAGCGTGACGCTCGGGGACGACGAGGCGCGGCGTCGACGGACGCAGAAGAGTGTCTTGGAGCGAAAGGCGCCGCCAACCTTTGATGTGGTGGTGGAGATCATTGATCGTGATCACATCCTTGTCCATGAAGATGTGGCCGCCACCGTGGATGCACTCCTTCGTGGCGATGCGGTTGCACCTGAGGAGCGTTGGCGAGACGAGGCTGGCGTGCATCGCACGCATCAGCGCATCCGACCCGGTGCACTCCCTGGCGTTGAGCAGCGCCGATTTGGCGGCTTGACGCCTGGAGACGATCGTCGCGGTTCATATGATGCGCGTGATGAGGGTCGCGGTGGCTGGCGAAAGCATCGTGATCGATCACGTCGCGCGAGCGCCTTTGATGATCTGCGCAACCCCGCCGCGACGATCCCTGGCGGTACAGCAGCCACGGTGATGCCCGCACTCGACTCTCGTGCTGATGCCGGTGCAACGTCGGGTAGCTGGCGGCCAACTCGCGGTTGGGTGAGCGGTGGCATGGCGGGGGCGATCTCAGCAATGGATCACGAACCTGCCGCACGCACCGCTGATGGCGCGCGAATCCCCGCCGCCTGGGACGACGCCCCCGATGCAGATGATGAAGCGCGAAGCGAGAGCCCACTCCCAGAGCTGCGCATCTACGCGCACGGGATTTCACGCAAGAAGCTTGAGATCGCGATTCGCGAACTTGGACTTCCGGCGAGCACCGCGCGTGGCCCGGAGGATGCAGACGCGGTGATGACGATTCGGAACGAGTTCAAGCAGCGGGGCGTGCAACTTGTGGAAGCGGAGCGCCGTGGCGTACCGATCCACGTCTTGAAGTCCAACGCCTCTGCGCAGATGGAGCGCGCACTCTTGGCACTCTATGATCTTCCAGACGATCCACGCGAGATGGCGCTTCGTGAAGCGGCGGCGGGGGTGCAGGAGGTGATGCGGACGGCACACCCCGTTGAACTTGCACCGCAGAGCGCCTTCATCCGTCGACTGCAACATCAACTCGCCGGCGAGGCGAACATCACCAGCAGTTCGCGAGGGCGGGATCCACATCGCAGAGTGCGCCTTGAGCCGCCAGGACGCGCCTCAAGCACCCCGCGCCGCCGCCGCTAGTCGACACGCGACGGACCATGTTCATTAGTTTTGAAGGGCCGGACGGCTCGGGGAAGTCGACGCAGATCGAACTTCTCGCGACAGCGCTTCGGGCGTCGGGACACGAAGTGGTGACCGTCCGTGAACCGGGCGGGACGCCGGCGGGCGAGAAGATTCGCGCGATTCTCTTGGGGGAGGGCGGCGCTGTCTCCGTGGACCCTCGCGCCGATGCGCTCCTCTTCAACGCGTCCCGCGCGCAGCTCGTTGCGGATGTGATTGAGCCGGCACTTGCGCGTGGCGCGATTGTGATCGCCGACCGATTCGCCGATTCCACACTGGCGTATCAGGGGTATGGGAGCGGGCTCCCACTCGACGCGCTTCGCGCGATCATCACGTTTGCAACTGCGGGCCGCACCCCGGACCTCACCCTGCTGCTTGACCTTGCCGCCGATCAGGGGCTCGCTCGAAAGTCAGGGAGCGGCCGCACGCGATTTGAGGATGGCTTTGACGCCGCCTTCCATGCGCGCGTCGCCGACGGCTTCCGAGCGCTCGCCGCCGCCGAGCCGACGCGATGGCACCTCCTTGATGCGAGCGCAGCACCCGCGGCACTCGCCGCTCAGATCAGCCAGGCCGTTCAGGGGGCGCTCGCGACCAGGCGTTAATCGGGCTCGCCGCTACACTTCCTCAATGGTGCCCCAACTCACCTCCAAGGTCGACAACCTCCGGCCCGCATTCGGGTTCGATGACATCTCGCTCGCCCCAGGGACTGACACTGCAGATCCATCAGATGTTGATCTCTCCCAAACCTTCTGCGGCGTCCCCCTCGCCGTGCCAATCATCGCCTCCGCGATGGACGCGGTGGTCTCGCCGACAACGGCCGGCCTGCTGCACAAACTCGGAAGTTTGGCCTGCATCAACCTTGAGGGTCTCTGGTTCCGATACGACGATCCGCTTCCGCACTTTGCGGCCATCCGTGCCGCTGCGAAGGGAGACATCCAAGAGTTGTTCGCGAAACTTTACGCGGAGCCAGTTAAAGAGTCGTTGATCGCGCAGCGAATCGCCGAAATTCACGCCAGCGGTTCGCCCGCAATGATTGCGGCAACGCCGCAGGCGATCGGCAAGTTTGGCGATGCCATCATCAAGGGCGGTGCAGATCTGCTGGTCATCCAGAGTCAGGTCTCATCGGCGCGACACATTGCTACTGGCTATGCACCACTGGAACTCGCCGACTTTGTGAAGCGAAGCAGCATCCCCGTCGCGGTGGGGAACACCACCAACGCCGAGGCGGCGTATTCACTGATGGAGCAGGGAGCCGCGGCGATCTTCGTTGGCGTTGGCCCTGGTAACGCATGCACCACACGTGAGGTGCTGGGCATTGGTGTGCCGCAGGTGACTGCGGTGAGCGACGTTGCTGGTGCGCGTGATGCTTATATGAAGGCGAGCGGTCGTTACGTTCCAGTCGTCGCGGACGGCGGCATTCGTAAGGGGGGCGAGATCGCGAAGGCGCTCGCCGTTGGTGCGGATGCGGTAATGATCGGTTCGCCGCTTGCGCGCTCTACGGAGGCACCAGGCGGCGGATTTAACTGGGGGATGGCGGCGTCGTCGCCAACACTGCCGCGCGGCACTCGCATTGAGGTTGGCATCGCAGGGAGCATGGAGCAGATCCTCAACGGACCATCACGCGTCACCGATGGGAGCGAGAACCTGGTGGGCGCGGTGCGTCAATCAGCGGCCGCACTCGGCGTGCAGACGCTCGCCGCATTCCGCGACGTTGAGGTGATCTACGCGCCAGCCGCCGCGACCGAAGGGAAGAGCTGGCAACGTGGCCGCTGAAGCGAGCGCAACGGCGAGCGCGGGTACGCCTCCCGTTGAGACGGGCGGCATTCTCGTCTTGGATTTCGGGAGCCAGTTTGCGCAGCTGATCACGCGTCGCGTGCGCGAGATGAACGTTTATGCCGCGCTTCTTCCGTTCGACGCTCCGCTCGCGGAGATCATGGCGCGGAAGCCAGCCGGCATCATCTTGAGCGGCAGTCCATATTCGGTCTATGACGACGCGGGCCCAAAGCCAGATGCGGGGCTCTGGAGTGCGGGGATTCCAATCCTCGGCGTCTGCTACGGCGTGCAACTGATGGCGCAGCAGCTCGGTGGGCGCGTGGGGCCGTCTGATCGACGTGAGTACGGTCCCGCCGACATCACCATCAGCGCGGCGGCGAGCCCGCTCTTCGCTGGACTCGGCGCAACTGGTGCGGAACGTGTCTGGATGAGCCACGGCGACTCCATTATTGAGGCGCCGCCTGGATTCACCGCGCTCGCCACTACGGACTCCACGCCATTCGCCGCGCTGGCAGATCCTGCACGCAACCTCTGGGGGATTCAGTTCCACCCTGAGGTTGTGCACACCCCTGGCGGGAAGCGCCTGCTTGAGAACTTCGTCCGCACCATTGCACGCGCCGAGGCAACCTGGACGCCCGGGCGACTCGCTGACGACGCAGTCGCGGCAATTCAGGCGCAGGTCGGTCCGACCGATCGCGTCCTCTGCGCACTCTCCGGCGGCGTAGATTCTGCGGTTGCCGCGGCGCTCGTCCATAAGGCGATCGGTGATCGCCTCACCTGCGTCTATGTAGATCACGGCCTGATGCGAAAGCGCGAGTCAGAGATCTTGCGCGAAGTGTTTGCGGGGCAGCTCGGCATGAAGATCATCATGGTGGAGGCGCACGAGCGATTCCAACACGCGCTTGAGGGGGTTGTTGACCCGGAAGAGAAGCGAAAGATCATTGGGCGCGAGTTCATCCGCGTCTTTGAGGAGGAGTCAACGAAGGCGGGTGACTTCAAGTTCCTCGCGCAGGGGACCCTCTATCCGGACGTGATTGAGTCAACCTCAAAGGAGACGAAGTCCGCGCAGAAGATCAAGACGCACCACAACGTGGGGGGCCTCCCTGATGATTTGAAGTTTGAACTCGTTGAGCCACTCCGCGCACTCTTCAAGGATGAAGTGCGCGCGGTCGGCCTCCAGCTTGGGCTCCCAGAGAGCGTGATCTTGCGACAGCCCTTCCCGGGTCCCGGCCTTGCAATTCGCATCATTGGTGAAGTGACGCGCGAGCGGTTGGATACGTTGCGCGAGGCCGATTGGATCGTCATCGATGAGATCAAGGCGGCAGGCCTCTATCGCAGTATCTGGCAGTCGTTTGCCGTACTCACGCCCGTACGTTCGGTGGGTGTGATGGGTGATGGCCGTACCTATGGAAACGTGTTGGCGATTCGCGCGGTTACCAGCGAGGACGGGATGACCGCCGACTGGGCGCGACTCCCATATGACGTGCTGGCAAAGATTTCTTCGCGAATCGTGAATGAGGTGCCTGGCGTGACCCGCGTGGTGTACGACATTACGTCCAAGCCGCCTGCAACTATTGAGTGGGAGTGAGCAACGGATCGAGCAGCAGCGCGGAGCGCCTGCCGCTTCCAGGGACGAGCTTTCTCAAAGATCGATTAATTGACATTGAAGGTCGCGCGCAGGGCGAGATCCGTGCGGGGGCGACACAACCGAGCACACTCCCAGATGGTTGGTGGATCGCCCTCTTCTGGGTGCAGGACGGCGAAGGGGTGGTGAGCTGTCGTGAAGTGGCACCACTTGCAGGGCCGCCACCGGTCACGCCGTTAGAACGCTATGGAGTCTTAATGACCAATGGTCTTGGTGATCTCCTCGCCGTGGAGGATGGGCGCTCCTGCCTGAAGCTACGACTCGTTGGAGAGGCGGCCGACCCGAGTGAACCGTGGCGGCGCCCACTCGCCCTGCAGGTTGCTGCGAAGTGGGATTCGCTCAGAGTCGCTACGATGACTGAGTCGAAGGTTGCGCAGGCAGCACTCGACGCGTTTGCCCGAGCGGTCGAGGTCGCGAATAAACCGTAGTGACAACGCAGCACTGGAGGAGACGACGTGACAGATCCATTCAAGGACTTCCTTGAGGAGCTTGAGCGCCGCCGACGCGGAGA
>JBBAWP010000021.1:0-20180 GCA_040397155.1 Candidatus Limnocylindrus sp. | reverse complement strand
CACAGACGGACGGCCGCCTCCATCTCAGCGCCGCGATTAACGCCGGCGCTCACGCGCTGATCATTCAGAGCGGTGCGGAAGGCGAGGCGGTCAGTCAAGAGATTCGGACAGCGCAGGAACGCGCGCGCGAGCGCGGCGTAAGTGTTCTCCAGACGCCTGACGGGCCTCGCGCACTGGCACAACTTGCAGCGCACTGGCGCGCTCGCTTTGACATTGAGGTGACTGGCGTCACTGGCTCCGTGGGGAAGACCACCACGAAGGAGGCGATTCGCGTGGCGCTTGGTGGTGCGGATGCACACGTTGCCGCAACACCAGGGAACGCGAACAATGAGATTGGTCTCCCACTCGCCCTACTGAACATGCCAGACGGAACAGAGCGATTTGTGGCGGAGATGGGAATGTACGTGGGCGGAGAGATTCGGTCACTCTGCACGCTCGCACGTCCGCGCATTGGAGTTGTCACCGCCATTGATGCGGTGCACGCGGAGCGGGCGGGTGATCTTGATGCGATCGAGGCGGCGAAGGGGGAGCTCGTTGAAGAGCTCCCAGCAGATGGGTTCGCACTACTCGCCGCTGATGATCCGCGCGTTCTCCGACTTCGTGCGCGCACGGCTGCGGGCGTGATCCTCGTTGGTAGCTCAGAGGCGTCTGACATCAGAATCCTCTCCGCAGAGCTGGACCAGGTGAGCGCGCGCACCGCGGTGGTGCTCTCGATCGCTGGCGAGAAGATTGCGATTGACCTCCCCCTCTTCGGCGTGCACTTCGCCCGAGCCGCCGCGTTTGCCATCGGTGTCGCACAGCTGTGCGGCGTCGACCTCCACCGAGCGGCTGAACGACTCTCCACATTTGAACTCCCTGGAGGACGCACCTCTGTGCAAACGGTCGGCGGAGTCCGCATCATTGATGACTCGTACAACGCTGCACCGAGCAGCATGGCCGCGGCGCTCGCAACGCTCGGAACTTCGCGCGGGGCGCGGTTTGCCGCGCTCGGCGCAATGGGGGAGCTTGGCAGCTACTCGGCAGAGGCGCACCTTGCCATTGGGCGGGCCGCCGCGGAGAGCGACCTCACGGCGCTGCTCGTCTTTGGGAGCGAGGCGGACGGCATTGCAGAGGGCGCCCGGAGTGCTGGCATGACCGTCGATCAAATTGTGCGACTCTCTGCCGATGAGGGCGGGATCGCGGCAGGCGCTGGACTCATTGCTGATCGTGCGCGCACGGGAGACACGGTCTTGATCAAGGCTTCACGCGCTGTGGCGCTTGAGCGCCTGGTTAAGGCGCTCCACGAACGTCTGAGCGGTGGTGTCGCATGATCGCGATCGTGCAGGCACTCGTGCTCTCATTTGCCTGCGTGGCGCTGCTGATGCCGTCATATCTGCGCCTCCTCCGACATAGCGGATTCGGCAAGCGCGTTCGTCGCGAGTTCGGACCCGACTGGCACATTGTGAAAGAGGGGACACCTACGATGGGGGGACTCCTCCTTGTTGGCGTGGTGATCGCGCTCGCCCTCCTGCTGGATGCGGTAGATGCATCAACCTACGCGATCCTTCTCGCCCTCCTTGGCGTCTCACTTGTTGGTGCGTTTGATGACTGGCTCAATGCACGAACCGGGATCGGGATCTCCGCTCGGCAAAAGCTGCTCTGGCAGATCGGCGTCTCAGTGATCTCCGCGATCTATATCCAGCAGCACTTCGCCTTCGCCTCACTCGTCGTCCCGTTCGTGGGTGAGGTGCCGATCGCCCCCGCACTCTGGATCGCGGTGGCGATCGTTGCGATCGTATCCACAAGTAACGGCGTGAACCTGACCGACGGCCTCGATGGACTCTCTGGCGGCACCATGGTCTTCGCGTGGATTAGCTACATGGTGATCGCACTGCTGAATGCGCCAGGCCAGCTGAACGTTGCCATCCTCTGCGCACTTGTTGCGGGCGCGCTGATCGGATTCCTCTGGTTCAACATCCATCCCGCCAGCGTGATCATTGGAGATTCGGGCGCCCTGGGGTTCGGCGCCGCGCTCGCGGTGACAGGACTTGTCACCGGCCACATCCTCCTCCTCCCGCTCATCGGGATCATCTTCGTTGTGGAGACGGGTTCGGTGATCTTGCAGGTGGCGAGCATGAAGCTCACCGGTCGTCGCCTCTTCCTCTTCACCCCAATCCATCATCACTTTGAGCGACTTGGATGGGCGGAGACTCAGATCACCTTCCGCTTCTGGGTGATCGGTGCGATCGGAGGGATCCTTGGGATCGTCACCTTCCTCGCCACGCGCGGCGTGGGGATGTAGTGGTGCCCGCCGCACTCTCACTTGCCGATCTTGAACCCAACGCCGTTGCAGGGGGGAGCCTCCGCAACGCGAACGTGGTTGTGCTCGGCGCTGGACGAACAGGGCAGGCGGTCGCCGCCTTTGCGGTTGCTCATGGTGCGCACGTAACCCTTCACGACAGCGCCGAAGCGAACACACTGGCCGCCGCAGTCGACCAGTTCTCCGATGGGAGTGTGGCGCTGGCGTTCGGAGCAGCCGCGGACCTTGCTCCACTGCTAGCGACCGCAGATCTTGTGGTTCACAGTCCCGCAGTGACGCTCGGCTTTCCAACCGTCAAGTCGCACGTCGCCAAACCGCTTGCGGAGTACGCGGAACGAGCCATCGGGCCGACTTCAGATCTTGCACTCAAGGGTCCGATCCTGATCAGCGAGCCCGAGTGGACCATTCGACTCCTTGGCGCTCGGTGGCGAGTTGGTATTACGGGGACGAAGGGGAAGACCACGACCAGCAACCTGATCGCACAGATCCTCGCGGCGGACACCGTCCACCCTGCAGAACTCGGCGGGAACAACGGGGCTCCTCTCATTGGTAAGGCGATGGATCTCTCGCGCGACGCGCGCGTCGTCCTCGAGCTCTCAGAGCTACAACTCCCATCGCTGCACAGCAGCATTGACGTTGCTGTCTATACCAACATCACCGTGGATCATCTTGATCGGCACGGCACCGTAGACGGATACCGCAAGGTGAAGCGGATCCTCGCCGATCGTGTCGCCGAAGGTGGTCTACTGATCGTGAACCTTGACGACCCCGTCACCGCATCGCTCGCTGGGATCGGTCGTGTGACCACCATTGGATATCGCAGAGAGCGCCCCGTCCCTGGGGGAGTCGGCGTTGTCGATGGATGGATTGTTGCAGCGGGGGTACCGCGCTCCGCACGTTGTGGAGGCGGGATCGCCGCCACTGGACCGGGCGGACGAATCCTTCCAGTGGACGAGATCGCACTCCCCGGTGAGCACAGCATCAGCAATGTTCTCGCCGCCGTGAGCGTGGGCCTGGTTGCTGGGATCGCACCAGACGCCATTCGTTCGGCGGTCGCCGCCTTCCGCGGTGTCGCGCACCGCCTCGAAACGATCGCAGTCCTTGACGGCATTCGCTACGTGAACGATGCGCAGGCAACGCAACCGGACGCGGTCGCCGCCGCCGTCACAAGCTTTCGGAAGCCGCTGGTGTTGCTTGCAGGAGGCCGAAGTAAGGGCTTGGACCTCCGCGAGCTCGCACCGATCGTGGCGCGCCAGTGCAGTGGGGCAGTACTGTTCGGTGAACTTTCGGAAGAGTTGGAGCGACTCTTTCGGGCTGCCGGCATGACCGAGATTGACCGAGCTACGAGCATCCCTGATGCGGTCGCGCGAGGCGGGGCGCTCGCTCGCAAGATCCTCTTGACGACTGAGACGATCCCCAACGCAGCGCTCCATGAGAGCGAGGCGCGCGCAACAGTCCTTCTGAGTCCGATCGGATCATCATTTGACATGTTCAACAATCCATTCGGCGCACGCGGGGAGGCGTTCCGTGAAGCGGTTCACGCCCTCCCCGCCGAGGAGCGCTGATGAGTCGCATTGTTCGCCGAGTTGCTGGGACGCCTCTTGACGGTGCGCGGCTCGCGCCTGGGCGCCGCCCTAACTTCTCACCACGGCGGGCCGTCGCGTCCATCCTGCAGGTGAAGCGTCCGCCGGAAGATCAGTGGATCCTCCTCCCCGCGCTCCTCCTTGTCGGCCTCGGCGTCCTGATGGTCTTCTCTTCATCCGCACTCAACTCACTCATCAGTACCGATGATGCATACGGCATGGGGATGCGGCAGCTCCTCTTCGCCGCCATGGGCATCGGGGCACTCGCAATCCTTTCGAGCATCGACTATCGACGTTGGCGGCCGTTCGCCACACCGGCGCTCCTTGGCTCACTCGCGCTCCTCATCCTCGTCCTGATCCCTGGAGTTCCAACCGAACAAGGTCTCAGGCGATCGCTCTCTGTTGGTCCGATCAGCATTCATGCGGCGGAACTCGCCAAGCTTGCGCTGATCCTCTGCCTCGCCAACTTCTTCGCGAACCGCGGACACCTGATGGCTCAACGGGAAACCCTCTACCCGGCGCTGGCCGCGATCGGCGGAACCTTCTTGCTCGTGCTGATCGCCCCTGACCTGGGGACGGCAACAGTGGTCGCAGGGATCGGCTTCGCACTCTTCTTCACGGCAGGGGCACCGCTCCGCTGGGTGTTTGGCACAGCGCTGATGGCGGCGGCGGTCAGCGTGATCGGAATCTCGTTCCGCAGCTACCAGGCGGCGCGGTTGAACAACTGGATGGACCCGTTCAGCGACCCGACAGGCGGCTCCTATCAGACGCTCCAAGGGCTGATCGCGATCGCGACCGGTGGGATCTTTGGCACGGGAATTGGGACGTCGCAGCAGCCGGGTGGAGTGATCATCCCGTACGCGTGGAATGACTACATCTTTGCGGTGGTTGGCGAGGAGTTCGGCCTCTTGGGCGCGGTGGTCGTGATCGGCGCATTCATTGCGATTGCTCTTCGAGGTCTGCGGGTCGCACGACGTGCGCCGGACACCTTCGGAGCACTTCTGGCAACTGGGATCGTGGTCTGGATCTGTGGACAGGCGTTCCTGAACATTGGCGTCGTGCTCGCAATTCTTCCTGTGACTGGGATCCCGCTCCCGCTACTTTCGCAGGGTGGCTCGTCACTCTTCGTCTTGATGTGCGCCATTGGACTGCTCCTCTCAGTCTCGCGTGAGACGATGGGGGCTCAAGAGATCGGAGGGATCCATGCGCGTGGTGATCGCGGGCGGCGGTACGGGGGGGCACCTCTTTCCGGGCCTCGCCGTAGCTCGTTCGCTCCAACGTCAACGACCAGACGCTGAGATTCACTGGCTCGGCGGTCAGCGCGGCATTGAACGCGAGATCATCCCGATTGAGGGATACCCGCTGACGCTCCTCGCCGCCCCAAGCCTGCGCGTGAGTGCGGCGGGTCCGTTGGCGAACCTTCGTGATGCCGTTGCCCTTGCGCGGTCAATCCCACAAGCGATCCGCTACTTGCGCCGCGTTCGACCGGATGTCCTCTTCTCAACCGGTGGCTACATTGCGATCCCTGCGCTGCTCGCCGCAACGGTGACAAGGACGCCGACCCTGATCTGGGAGGGGAATGTGCAGGCGGGGCGAAGCAATCGCCTCGTTGCACCGCTCGCCTCTGCGCGCGCCATTGCGTGGCCCTCCACCGCAGAGCGAGCACCATGGAACCGGCCCAACACGTACGTGACTGGTACACCGGTGCGAAGCTTTGAAGGGCGTGATCGCAGCGCCGCGCGCGGCCGACTCGGCATCACTCCAGATGCGCCGCTCCTTCTCGTCTTCGGTGGCTCACAGCGTGTGTTGCGGTTTGAAGGCGCACTCGCAGGCTCCCTCCCCGAACTGCTCCGTCAGTGGCAGGTGTTGCATGTTGCGGCAGACGGACTCGATCGTGCCGAAGCGATTCGCGCGGCACTCCCTGAGGCGCTGCAGCCGCGCTATACGCCCGTGCGCTTTCTCCAGGGTGGTGCAATGGAGGACGCCCTCATCTCGGCAGATCTGCTCCTCGGCCGCGCTGGTGCATCAACACTTGCGGAGGCGGCGGCACTTGGCCTCCCTTCCATCATCGTGCCGTATCCGTATGCGGGTGGGCACCAGCGTGCTAACGCGAAAGAACTTGCAGCGGTGGGTGGAGCGATCGTGATTGATGACGCGGCGCTCACTCCTGAACTCCTTCAACGAGAAGTGGCGCAGATGTCCGAAGCCTCCGTTCGTCAACGAGTTGGCGCAGCTGCGGCGTCACTTGCCCGACCAGGGTCCGCTGAGGAGATCGCGGAGATCTTGCTGCGCCTCGGGAGGCGTGGATGACCGAGACAACGTGGGGCGCGAGAGACGAGGCCGCACGTGAGATTGAGCGAAGAGTGGGGCTGCGTGCAGAGCGCGACGCGCTCCTTGCCGAGCACACGACGATGCGCGTTGGCGGACCGGCGGATCTTCTCATCACGGTGCGCGATCGATTCACACTCCGAGGGGTGGTTCGCCTTGCACAGAGCAAGGGGTGGCCACTCAGGATTCTCGGACGTGGAAGCAACGTGGTCGTGAGTGATGCGGGAATTCGTGGAATCGTCCTGCTGAACCGAAGTGCTGGCGTGACGATCGACGCAGGTGCGGGAACGATCAACGCCGACTCTGGGCTCTCCATGGCCAAACTCTCCACGCTCGCCGCTGACGCTGGCCTCACCGGTGCCGAATTTGCTCTGGCGATTCCAGGAAATCTCGGGGGTGCAATCTGGGCCAACGCGGGTGCGCATGGCGGTGAGATGTCACAGATCCTCCAGCGGGTGGCGATCATGCGGCAAGACGGAGGTGAAGAGGAGATCACTGCTGATGCCCTCAATCTTTCGTATCGGCACTCACGATTCAAAGAGGAGGTTGGGCGTGGAGAGGTGGTCCTTGGAGCCACCATGCTGCTGCAGGCTGGCGAGCCGACGGAGATCAAGGCACGTCTTGAAGAGATCCGGCGCTGGCGTCGTGAGCATCAACCCCTCGGCATCCCAAGCGCGGGGAGTGTCTTCCGCAATCCGCCAGAGGGGCCGAGCGCGGGCGCGCTGATTGAGGCGGCTGGCCTCAAGGGCCGCACGATCGGTGGGGCTGAGGTTTCAACGATGCATGCCAACTGGATTCTGAATCGCGGCGGCGCCACCGCTGCGGCGATTCGTGAGTTACACGACTGCTGCATTCGTGAGGTCCAGCAACACGCGGGGCTGACCCTGGAGTCGGAGATTCAGTTCATTGGTGAGGAACCTGCGTGAACGCGCGTGAGACGTTCCCGCGCGTGGTGATCCTCTACGGGGGCCTGAGTGCCGAAGCGGAGATCTCGGTCGTCTCTGGAAGCGCGATCGCGTCAGCCCTGATGAAGGAGGGACTCTCAGTTGATCAGCTACTGATCACGCGCGAAAGTCTCGCCGCGCTGCTGCCAGAGGGCCATCTTCGGGGTGAGCGCCTCCCAAGCGAGTACACGACCGAGCGTCGCGCAGCGTCGCTCACGGGCGCACCACTTCGGCCGCTTGCCGAACTTCTTGCTGAGATGTTGCGTGAACAGCCGGACGCTGTATACATTCCTGCGCTGCACGGCCCTGGTGATGAGTCGGGAGTCGTTCAGGAGGCGCTTGCCGCTGCTGGCGTCGCCTACGTTGGTGCCGCACCTGCCGCCGCTCGACTCGGTATGGAGAAGGATGCATTCAAGCGTCTCGCGAGCACACTCAACGTGCCCACACTTCCGCACTCCATCGTCACGGCGGAAGAGTGGACGAACAACCGAGAGGCGACTCTCTCACGAATTGCAGAGTTTGCCGCCCGTGAGAGTGAGGGGGGCGCGCTAATCGGAAAACCGGCGGCCCACGGCTCGTCCATTGGCATGCGCATCGCGCGTAGCCGCGAAGAGTGGGGGGCGGCCGTTGACCTAGCGCTGCAGTTTGGAGCGCGAGTCCTCCTTGAACCGTACCTCGACCATCCGAGAGAGCTTGAGATTGCGCTCCTTGAATCTCCCGATGGCTCGGTGCGTGCGTTTGGTCCTGGTGAAGTGTTCCCTGGTCGTGAGTTTTACGACTATGACGCGAAGTATGCGAACGGCGTCTCACGGACGACGGTCAGCCCAGAGATCAGTGACGCGCTTCGGGATGAGTTGCACAGTTCGGCGATCAGCCTCTTCCGCGGATTTGGCGGTAGAGGCCTCGCGCGAATGGACTTCTTGATGCGCGCATCAGGCGCGCACACAGGGGAGTGGTACATCTCGGAGGTAAACACCTTCCCAGGCTGTACCCCGATCTCGCTCTTCCCAGCATTGATTACCGCGTCGGGGATGAGTTTTGCCGATCTCTCACTGCATCTTGTGCGTACTGCACTCGCACAGCGGCAGGCCGGGCGATGAGCGAACGAAGCAAGAAGGGGCGCCGACCAACGAGTGGCGCTCGTCCATTCGCTCCTGGCGAAGCGCCACTCGGCGTTCGTCCTGGACTCGGTGGACAGCGTCGGAGGGCGGGAGCGGATGCTGGTGTGCGGCTGCTGGAGCGGCGCGAAAAGGACTCCACTCCACCGAAGCAGCGCTCCGATCGACGCCGCAGGCTTCGACCAGAGTCCATGGTTCTACTGCGGCGCTTCGGGCTCGTGCTGCTCTTGGCCGCGGCGTTTGTGGCGCCTCCTGCACTCGCTGCTAGCGGTCGCCTCATCGTTGATGAGGTAAAGATCACGGGCCTTGCGATGCTCAACGAAGAGGCTATCTCAGAACTTGCTGGGATCAGCGCGGGGGAGAACCTCCTCGGAATAGATCTCCTAGCGACTGAGCGCGCCATTGAGGCACTCCCGTTTGTCGCACGTGCTCAGGCCCGCATTGGCATTCCTGGCGAGCTGCGTATTGAGATTCGGGAGACCCCACTCCTGCTGCGCTGGCAGCGGGGGAGCGAGACACTTCTTGTGAGCGGCTCAGGTCAGATCCTTGGGCGGATCGACTCGCCACTCCTCTCCGCGCGCGGCGCAGAAGCCGCCTCCTCCCTCCCGCTGGTTGTCGACGCGACGACCGTTCCGTTCGTTGAGGTCGGCGAGGAGATCAGTCCTGTAGATCTCGATATCGTCACTCGGCTCGCGTCGCTCACCCCAGCAGACCTTGGGAGTAGCGCACTTCAGCTCACGATTCAGCGCGACCCGCAGTACGGCTATCTGCTCCAAGGGGTTGGAGAGGGCTTTACCTGGAACGCCGTCTTCGGCATCTATTCAGCAACCATCCGGCCAGTCGAGATGCTTCCAGGGCAGGTGCGCCTCCTCCGCAGCCTTCTTGCGAAGCGGGAGCGGGGCGTGGGATGGGTGATTCTGGCTGACGGACAGGCTGGGACCTTCACGGATCCTGGGGTGCGACCACCTCCGCCGCCCTCCCCAACCGTGTCGCCGAGCCCGCTCCTCCCGTGACCGCGCATCGCCGCCCCCTCCAGCACCCCGCTATGATCAGCGCAACGAGGTCGGCAAAGTGAGTGGGGGTGGACGCATGGATGAGCGCTACGCGACGATTGCCGTAATTGACATCGGCACTTCAAAGGTGAGCTGCGGCATTGCCCACATTGGTGGGGACGGCGGCTCCATCACCGTCGTTGGCAAGGGGACCGCGGTCAACACTGGCATGCGTAAGGGCGTGGTCACGGACATTGAGAAGACCGGTGCCGCAATCAAGGCGGCCGTTGATGCGGCGGAGCGACTCTCTGGCTACCACATTGAGCACGCGACCATCTCGGTATCGGGTAGCCATGTGGAGGGACAGAACTCCAGTGGGCAGGTCGCCGTTTCAAATCCAGATCGAGAGATCCGTGATGACGACGTCGATCGCGTCCTTGAAGTCTGTCGCGCCGTCCAGGTACCAGGATCACGCATGCTGCTGCATGTACTTCCCTCCTCGTACATCGTTGATGGCCAAGAGGGGATTCAGCAGCCACGTGGCATGGTCGCCTTCCGACTCGAAGCGCGCGCCCACCTGATCACCGCTGGCGCAACCGCAATCCAAAACCTGGAGAAGTGCGTGCAGGCGGCCGGTATCGCCGTTGACGACTACGTACCGTCCTCTCTCGCCGCATCTGAGTTGACGCTCACTGACACAGAGCGTGAGCTAGGAACGGTGCTCGTGGACATTGGCGCAGAGACGTGTGACATTGCGATCTTCCACAACAACGCCGTTGTGCACAGCGCCGTCCTGCCGATTGGGGCCGCCTTTGTGACACGCGATGTTGCGATTGGCCTCAAGACGAGCATCGCCGCCGCAGAAGAGTTGAAGATCAACTACGGAACCTGCGATCTACGCACCGTGAGCGTGAGCGAGCAGTACACGGTGCCAAACGAACCGGGTGGACGTCGAATTGAGCGAATCGAACTCGCGCGCATTATTGAGTCGCGCATGAGTGAGATGTTTGAACTTATTGCCGGCGTGATTGCCGTCGCAGGACCTGAGGCGACCAGCGCTGGCGTCGTTCTGACGGGTGGCGGATCTCAGCTCGATGGGATCACGACGCTCGCGCGGGACATCCTGAAGGCCCCAGTCCGTGTTGCAGCTCCGGATGGGCCGCTCCTCGGCATCCTTGATGACTTCCAGGGTCCATCAAGTGCCGCGACCCTCGGACTCTTCTCGTGGGTTGCACGAAGCATGGGTGAGATCGGTATCGCTGAGGAGCCGCAGGCTGGACTTGGCGGCCGTATCACGGGCGGCTTCAAGAACCTCCTCTCTCGCCTCCGCGGCTAACCCCCTCCGAACCGGCGCTGGCCCCTTCGTGGGCCCGACGCGGACTTACCGCGGCACGCCCTTCTAGATCCCTGAGGACGCTGCTACACTTCGGCAAGCCGACGGGAGGGCGGTCGCGACAGCAGGGGAGACCCTGTGGCGCGGTCGACGTTCGGCAGTAAGCGGAGGGAGAGGCCGATGGCTTCGCAGACTGAAAACTTTGCGCTGATCCGCGTTGTTGGCGTCGGCGGCGCGGGCTCCAATGCGGTGAACCGCATGATCCGCGCGGAGCTGCTCGGCGTTGAGTTCATTGCGGTGAACACCGATGCACAGGCGCTCGTTAAATCCCACGCCCCCACCCGCATCCGCATTGGTGATGCGATCTCTCGCGGCCTCGGTGCTGGCGGCGACTCCGCAGTTGGCGAGCGCGCGGCACATGAAGACCTAGAGAACCTCCGCAAGGCGCTTGACGGCTCTGACCTCGTCTTCGTCACCGCAGGAATGGGGGGTGGCACCGGTTCCGGAGCGGCCCCAGTCGTAGCAAAAGTTGCCAAGGATCTCGGCGCGCTGACGATCGGTATCGTCACCAAGCCGTTCGAGTTTGAAGGGAAGCGACGCGCCGCTGTCGCCCACGCCGCAGCAGAAGAGCTACGCAAGTACGTTGACACCCTCATTGTGATCCCAAATGAGCGACTCCTCAACGTAGTGAGTCGACAAACCTCAATGGAAGACTCCTTCAGAATTGCCGACGACGTCCTCCGCCAGGCTGTCCAAGGGGTGAGCGACGTGATCACCGTTCCGGGGATCATCAATCTCGACTTCGCGGATGTGCGGAGCATCATGAAAGAGGCTGGCTCCGCACTGATGGGAATCGGACGTGCCAGCGGTGAGAACCGCGCACGAGCCGCCGCGGAACTCGCAATCCTGTCGCCGCTTCTTGAACTTGATATCCAGGGTGCGACAGGCGTGCTGGTGAACGTCGCCGCATCCTCCACGGTGACGCTGCACGAAGTGAATGAGGCCATCAATCACATTACGGAGCGCGCCGATCCAGAGGCGAACATCATCTTCGGTACGTCGCTCGATGAGACGCTTGCGGACGAGGTCCAGATCACGGTGATCGCCACAGGATTCGCAGGGAACGCACGCAGCCAGTCATCCGCTGCCGCGCTACAGCGCTCTGAGTACCCGTATGGTGGCGCTGACGACGCGACGCCGCGTTGGAGTTCCACGACAGAATCCAGTGCACCATCAGTCGGTACATCTCCCATGGGCGGCGCGGCCCCAGCGGCCCAGCCTTCAGCCACACCAGCTTGGACCCCGGTCACGCACCCAGCCGTCGCACAGCCGTCTGGAGACGCTGTTCAAGGAGCTGATGCTGGTGTGACCCCATCGCCAGTCCCGAGTGACGAGCTGGAGATTCCCGCCTTCCTCCGTCGCCGCTCCTAGGCGTCTATGCACTCCGCTGCTGAACAGCTTGCAACCCTTCGCGCCCAGATTCGCGCCGCTGAGGAGCGCGCTGGTCGTCCGCCAGAGAGCTGCACACTCCTTGCCGTGAGTAAGGGGGTTTCTGCCGAACGCGTGGCCGAGGTGATTGATGCCGGCCAGCGACACTTTGGCGAGAATCGCGTACAGGAGCTTGAAGAGAAGCGCGCAGCCGTCGCCCTCCTTCGTCCGAAGGCTGAGACTCATTGGGAACTCATCGGACCACTCCAGAGCAATAAGCTGCGCCGTGCGCTCGCTGCTGCCGATCGCATTACCTCCGTTGATCGCATGGATCTTCTGGTGAAGTTGGTCGGCGCCTCCAAGGACGTCCCAGGAGTGACCTCCATCGCACTGCAAGTGAACAGTGATGAGGACCCCGCAAAGGCTGGTTTCGCATCTGCGGAGCTGCGTGAAGCGCTGCCTGAAGTGGTAGAGCTTCTTCGCGGCACCAGCGTGGTGATTGACGGGTTGATGATGATCGGTCGGCTCACGGACGACCAGGCTGAAGCACGGCGCAGCGTTGCCGCCTTCGCCTCCTATGCCACCGCACTTCGAGCGGCGGCGGCTGGGGTGGGTCTCGCGATCGGCCCGCTCCTTTCAGCGGGGATGAGCGGCGATTTTGAGGTCGCGATTGAGGAGGGTGCGACGCAGGTCCGGCTTGGCAGCGCACTCTTCGGCGCGCGCGGCTAACCTTTCGCTATGGGCTTCACCCCGCTGCTCGCGATCGATCTGATTCTGCAGACACTCTGGTTTGTTGTGCTCGCGCGTGTGCTGATCTCATGGGTCGATCGCTCTGGGAGCGGGCGCGTCTCCCGAATACTGTTTGACATGAGTGAGCCGATCCTCGGGCCGGTCCGTCGAATCCTCCCATCCACTGCGGGAATTGACTTCTCTCCGATTGTGGTGATGATCCTGCTGCAGTTCCTGCGCCGACTCCTCTAGAGAGACGCAGATCCGTAGAGGATTCGTCTAGAATCCACTCCTCGGGCGATTAGCTCAGTTGGTTAGAGCGCACGGTTCACATCCGTGAGGTCACTGGTTCGAGTCCAGTATCGCCCACCACTCTGTGCGTTACTGCTTCGCCATCCTTCGCAGAACCGCCGGCATGATGCCACCTTCGCGATAGGTCGCGAGTTCCATTGGGCCGTCCAGACGGACGATGAGTTCGATGGATCGCGTGTTGTCGGTAAGGGTGTCGTCAGCAGCGCTTGAAGTGACCTGAAGTGTCACGCGGCCACGAGGACTGATCGCGGTGAGACCTTCAATCGTGAACCGCTCGCTGCCGTCCAGGGCATGGCTCGCGGCGCTCTCGCCGGGGAGCAACTGCAGCGGCAGGATGCCCATGCCGATCAGATTGGAACGATGGATGCGCTCATATGATTCGGCGATCACGGCGCGGACGCCGAGCATCTGCGTCCCCTTTGCAGCCCAGTCTCGACTTGAGCCTGAGCCGTACTCCTTCCCCGCGATGATGATCAGAGGCGTTCCTTGCTCCTTGTAGCGAGCTGCCGCGTCAGCGACTGCGAGGAGTTCGCCGCTCGGAAGATGTTTAGTAAGCGGTCCCTCTTTGCCTCCTGCGAGTGCGTTGCGGAGGCGCGTGTTCGCGAAGGTTCCGCGCATCATCACCTGGTCATGGCCACGGCGTGCTCCGTATGAGTTGAAGTCGCCAACAGCAACGCCGCGTTCAATCATCCAGCGGCCAGCAGGGGAGTCGGCGCGAATTGATCCCGCTGGTGAAATGTGATCGGTGGTGACGGAGTCTCCGAGGAGGAGGAGCGCGCGCGCGTCGTGGACATCGGCGATGGGTGAGGCAACCGCGGGGATGTGCTCGGTGAATGCCGGGCGGGCGATGTACGTGGAGGCTGGATCCCAGTCGTAGGTGCGACCGGTTGGCACGGTTAACGCCCGCCATCGAGCGTCGCCTGCAAAGAGATCCGCATAACTATCCCTGTAGAGGGTGGCATCCGCCGCTGCGGCGACCGCTTCTGCAATCTCTTCGTCCGCGGGCCAGATATCGCGCAGGAAGACAGGGGAGCCGTCTCGATCGTTGCCGACTGGATCCTGGTCAAGGTTCGTCACCACGTTGCCCGCCAACGCGAGGGCGACGACGAGTGGCGGGGAGGCGAGGTAGGCGGCACGCACCGCAGGATGAATGCGCCCTTCAAAGTTTCTATTCCCCGAGAGGACGGCAGCGACAAGGAGCTCTTCACGCTCCACCGCAGTGGCGATCTCTTCGTCGAGTGGTCCTGAGTTCCCGATGCACGTCGTGCAGCCATAGCCAGCCACGTTGAATCCGAGCGTGGCGAGCGGTTCCAGAAGCCCCGCGCGCTCTAGGTATGCGGTGACGACACGCGACCCTGGGGCGAGGCTCGTCTTCACCCATGCTGGCACGCGCATCCCGCGCGCAACCGCGTTCCTCGCGAGGAGACCGGAGGCGATCATCACCGACGGGTTTGAAGTGTTGGTGCATGAGGTGATCGCAGCGATCGCAACGGCGCCATCGCGCATCCTTGCTCCCCCTACCGTGGCGCTGTGCGCCTTCGTTCCAGCGCGATCTGGGTAGCTCTCCTCAAAGCCCTTTCCGAGATCGGGGAGGGGGACTCGATCCTGCGGTCGCTTCGGACCGGCGAGCGACGGAACGATCTCGGCAAGACTGATCTCGACCACTTCGTCGTAGAGCGGCTCCTGCCCACTGACTCGCCAGAGGCCCTGCGCCTTGGCATACGTCTCAACCAGCGCAATCTGCGCGTTCTCGCGACCAGTCACGCGAAGGTAGTCAAGGGTGATCTCGTCAATCGGGAAGAGCGTCGTCGTGGCGCCGAACTCTGGCGACATATTGGCGATGGTCGCTCGATCTGCGAGCGAGACGGTGGAGAGGCCGTCACCGAATGCCTCTACGTATGCGCCGACCACACCATGAGCGCGGAGTCGCTCAGTTACGGTGAGGACAAGGTCGGTCGCCGTAGTCCCCGCAGGGAGCTTCCCTGTGAGCTTCAGCCCGACGATTTTCGGCAGCGGAGAGAAGAGCGGTTCGCCAAGGAGTACCGCCTCCGCTTCAATTCCGCCGACGCCAAAGCCAAGGACCCCGAGCCCCGAGATCATGGTGGTGTGGGAGTCGGTGCCGACACAGGTATCTGGGAAGGCGAGCGGCGCCCCGTCAACCTCCTCCACGCGCACCACGGTTGCAAGGCTCTCAAGGTTTACCTGGTGCACGATTCCAGCGCCTGGGGGGACAACGCGGAATGTATCAAATGCGCCTTGAGCCCAACGGAGCAGCTGGTACCGCTCGGCATTGCGTTCGTACTCTCTTGTCACGTTCTGTTCGAGCGCTTCCGCGGTGGCCCATCGATCAACTTGTACCGAGTGGTCAATCACAAGGTCAGCTGGGACCTGTGGGTTAATCCGTTCAGGGTCAATGCCAAGTTCTCGCGCCGCATCGCGGAGCGCTGCCAGGTCAACCACTGCAGGGACGCCCGTGAAGTCCTGAAGCACGACGCGTGTAGGAGAGAAGGGAAGCTCACGTTCGTCGCCTGAAGACGCCGCCGCGGCGCCGGGCTTCCATGCGAGGTATGCATGGATATCTTCTTCACGGACAAAACCGTTCCCCGCTCTTCGCGCAGCTCCTTCAATGAGGATCTTGAGAATGAATGGGAGTTGATCCCACGGCGTCGCTGGTGCTGGGAGGCGCTCAAGTGCGATCCGATCGGGTAGTCCAGCGCCGAGGCTCGTGCGCGTGTGCGCTCGATTGGTCACAGCCCCTCCTCTCGTTCACCGCCGCTCCACGGGCTTCTCGTAGCGTAGCGCGCAGCCACACCATACGCCCCTTCATGAAGGGCTACCATTGACGTAATGAGGGGCTCCTACGGGAGCCTGAGCAATACGAGACAGGAGCATCTATGCCGCTGACGAAGCGCACCGCCGTCTCCGCGGGGGGGCTGGTTATTCGTGCCGTTGCGGGGAGGCCAGAGATCGTCGTCGGTCGACGTCGCCGAGAGCGCGACGGATACGTCTGGTCGCTCCCGAAGGGGACCCCCGAAGAGGGGGAGACGCGCGAGGAGACCGCCCTGCGCGAGGTCCGGGAGGAGTCGGGACTTGAAGTACGCATCCTTTCGTACTTCGCCGCAATCTCGTACTCGTTTGTCCGCACTGGTGAGCGCATTGAAAAGACGGTGCACTACTACCTGATGGAGCAGGTGGGTGGCAGCTTTGAAGCGTACGACCAAGAGTTTGAAGAGTTGCGCTGGGTGCCGATGGACGAAGCCGTTGCCCTCTTGGACTTTCAAACTGAGAGTGCGCTCGTCCAACGCGCGTATGACGCCCTGACACTGACCTGATGCGTCGCACCGCTCTCTTTGAGGAGCATCTCAACCTTGGGGCACGCATGGTTGATTTCGCTGGGTGGGAGATGCCCGTGCAGTACGCGGGTGTCATTGAGGAGCATCGAGCCGTGCGAGCGAGCGTCGGAGTCTTTGATCTTGGTCATATGGGAGAGATCTGGGTTCGTGGCCCGCATGCAGGCGCGGCACTTGACCGGGCCCTCGTCTCGCTCCCTTCCGCGCTGAATCCTGGACGGGCGCAGTACAGCATCGCTGTGAATGAGTCAGGCGGGATGATTGATGACCTGTTGGTCTACCGGGTTGCGGACGAGGAGTGGCTCGTTGTGGCAAACGCGTCTAACGCAGAGCGTGTCGCGGCGCTCCTTGCCCAACGGATCGACACCACCGCGAACGTTTCCGATGAGAGTGCCTCAACCGCAATGATCGCGGTTCAAGGACCGCGCAGTGGCGACCTTGTCGCTAGCCTGTTTGACGTCGAGGAGGCCGACGCGGTTCGTGCGCTACGAAACTATGCCTGCCGCAGCGGTGAGGTGCTCATTGGCGGCATGCGAATACCTCTCCTCGTTGCGCGTACGGGCTATACCGGTGAAGACGGATTCGAGTTCTATCTCCCCGCGGATCGTGCGGTTCCCCTTTGGCGCGCACTCCTTACGCCTGGCACATCGGGATCACCTGCGCCGCAGCCGATCGGGCTTGGTGCGCGGGACACGCTGCGGCTAGAGGCGGGGATGCCACTCTTCGGGAACGAGCTGCGTGAAGAGCTCACCCCGTTTGATGTCGGACTCGGGCGAGTTGTCAAGTTCAACAAGGGAGAGGGTGTCGTTGGCGACGCAGCCCTCACCGCACGTGCCGCCGCAGGTGCGCGTGCCGGACGTGCACTCGTTGGCCTGAAGATCACTGGCCGAGGGATCGCTCGTCGCGGGTATGAAGTCCATCGGCCTGACGGCGGCCTGATCGGACACATCACCTCGGGGACGCACTCGCCAACGCTCGGCTACCCGATCGCACTTGCTGATCTCGACGCGTCCGCATCGCCATACCCACTGAGTGAACCGCTCGACGTGCTCATTCGTGGGGAGCGAGTCGCCGCGGTGGTGACTGGCGTACCATTTGTGCCGAAGGGATTGATCGGAACCGCGAGAGCATAGGAGGAACACGATGAGTTCACCAGCCGAACTTCGCTACTCCAAAGAGCATGAGTGGGTTCGCGTCCAGGGGGATCGTGCCGTGATCGGGATCACTGCGCACGCGGCTAACGAACTTGGCGACGTCGTCTTCGTTGACCTCCCTCAGGTGGGGGCCACGCTCAAGCAGTTTGCCGTCTTCGGCGCGGTTGAATCAGTGAAGGCGGTCAGCGATCTTTTCAGCCCAATCTCTGGCAGCGTGCTTGCGCGCAACGAAGCGCTTTCTACCGCGCCAGAGTCGATCAACGCTGATCCATACGGTTCGGGTTGGCTCCTAGAGATTCAGCTAGGCGACCCAGCGGAGCTCAACCTGCTCCTCGACGCCGCGGGATACGACCAGCTCACGGCATGATCCGCCGAACGATCGCTCCGCTCTCTGCGGCGCTCCTGATCGCGCTCTCCAGCGCCGCCTGTTCAATCGCGGGCGGCACAGCGCTCCGCGTTGGGCTCACGGCCGAACCACTTAATCTCAGTGCCGCCTACCAAGACGAATCCTCTGCGTTCGTGGGTGGACTGGTGCACGCAGGACTCTACCGGCCGGATGGCACACTCCTCCCGCAGCCACTTCTTGCCGAAGGGGCACCACTCTCATCCGCTGGGGGCACCACCGTTCAGATCACCCTTAAGTCAGGACTCACCTTCCACAACGGTTCTCCACTCACCGCGGAAGATGTTCTCTTCACGTATGAGCTTGCAAAAAGTGGCCAGTGCCCGCTCGCGCCTGATATATGTGATGTGGTGCGAACGCATCTTGAATCGGTCGAATCGGACAGCTCAAACAGCGTTCGCTTCCGTCTGATCTCAAGTTGGGCGCCTTGGCGCACCCGCGGGCTGACTATCCCAATCCTCTCAAAGCGGGCGGTTGAAGAGTCGCTCCAGCGCATGCAGGAGGGCATCAGTGGTGCTGACCGCACGCTCATCACTGCCACACGCGAAAACATCGCCGCGCAACTCGAATCAACCTCCTGTGCATCGACAGGCGATGGGAACTGTGAGTATGCCCCGTTCGCTGGCGAGCTTGAGCGAGTGCTCAACGCATCAGGCGTTCAACTCCCAGATGTGCGCATCTTCCCTGTCGTGAGCAGCGGGGGCCAGGTTCTGACGTCGCGAAATGATGAAACATACGCGCGTGACCTTTACTCGCGACTCATCACCCTCGAAGCGTATCTGCTAGCGCCTGCGGAGAGCCAGTTGGCAGTTGCATATCCGCTCCTAGACGCTCAGCTGACGCCAATTGGCGCGGGGCCATACCGAATCAGTGAGCGGATCCCTGGCGCCTCAATACTCCTTGACGCCTTCCGCGCGTTCGCGCTCGGCGCGCCAAACGTTCGCCAGATCAGGATCAATCGTTTCGCAAGCGAGTCAGCAGCGGTTGCCTCGTTCCAGTCATCGCAAGTTGACTGGGTTCCGCACCTGAGCGGTACGAGTGTGACCGGTGTGAGCGTTCGTGATGGGGGCGAGCTCTTGAAGGGGCCATCGTCGCGCGGGTACGTGTACCTCGCCTTCAATCTTCGGCCGGGGAGACCGTTTGCAGACAACGTGGTTCGAACCGCACTCAGTTCGTGCGTAGATCTTGATGGCATCGCGCAGAGTGCAACGAGTGGGTCTGGGGCTCCAATTAGCAGCACGGTCACCCCTGGATCCTGGGCGTTGCCGGCAGCGAACATTGCAGAGGCAGCGTTCGACCCGAGCGGAGCGCGCAGTGCCCTTCTTGCAGATGGCTGGCTAGAGGAGAGTGATGGGGTCTTCGCCAAGCTCGGCACACGCCTCGAAGGAGAAATCCTTGTTCGTGAGGGGCTAAGCGCGCGCTTGAGTGCGGCACAGTCCATTGCAGATCAGGCGTCGGCATGTGGGTTCTCCATTACCGTCTCCGTGGAGCCGTATCGGAGCGGGATCCTCCCTAGACTCCAATATCCAGGCGATTTTGACGCCTACATTGGCGGCTGGCAGTGGAGTCTTGACCCTGATGACACCGATCTATTTGCATCTGCCGCGTGCCCTACCGAAGAGGCGCCCGCGGGGAAGAACTTCGTCTGCTGGCAAAGCGAGCGCGCAGACAGCCTCCTCCGCCAGGCGGTGGCTGGTTCCAGTGAAGAAGTGCGTGCGCCGATTTATGCAGAGTTTCAGGCGCTACGCCGCAGCGAGCGTCCTTACCTTTTGCTCTGGGCAGATGCTGGGTATACACTTCTAGACAGAACGTTCACGTGGCCAACGCGAGAGGCGGACGCTGCAAGCCTGCTCTATGCGTGGTCGATTGAAGCGTGGAGTGAAGAGTAGGGGGCACTGATGAGCGACGCGCTACGAGTGAGCACACCGCCCGAACTTCTCATTGATGCTGATGCGGTCCACGCCGTCTGCCGAACGTTCATCGCTGACGAGTTCAAGAAGATTGGTGTTCGGAACGCCATCCTGGGTCTCTCCGGCGGGATTGATTCGGCCCTGGTTGCATTTCTGACCGCTGACGCCATTGGCGCCGATCGACTTCGCACGTACATTCTTCCGTACCGCACATCTGCTGCAAGCTCTCGCGAAGACGCTCTTGCCGTTGCGAGCGCGCTCGGGTGCAACGTTGAAGAGGTGCCGATCAGTGCGGGA
>JBBAWP010000020.1:17672-20592 GCA_040397155.1 Candidatus Limnocylindrus sp. | reverse complement strand
TCGCAACCACCGTTGCCCCGCGCTCAACCGATGCGAGCGCCATCTCAACAGGTGCGCCATTGATGCCAGATTGCGACGCAATGAAGACCGTGTCGCCCGCGCCCACGCCAGCGCGTTCAATTGCCGCTCGCCCCTGCGCTGGATCGCGCTCTTCTTGCGTGCTGGCGCGCGCAGCGTGCGGCGGGAAGAGGTCGAGCCCCCAGATTGGCGAGGCCGCAGCGAGACCCCCCGCGCGGTAAAAGGATTCGAGCGCCAAGAGCGTAGAGTGTCCCGTCCCGCCGGCGTGAATGAGGCCCCCACCGCGGATCGTGGTGACCGCACTCGCCGCCGCTGCGGCGAGGCTCGCCGACTCTCGCGTGGCAAGCGCGGTGAGTAGCCCCTGTGACCGATCAAGCCAGCGGCTCATGACCCCCCCTGTTAATGGACTCTCGCACGGGTACCCGTGTCCGTAGATGTTGCACGATTCGCAACGCTCCCGCCGAGGGGCTAATCGCCTGGTGAAACATTGTGCCAGCTGGGGAAGCTCCCTGGCTGGTGTAAGGAGGAAAGAACTGTGGACATTAATGCCATAGCAACGTTCCTGCTCAACAACCTGTTCAACCAGGTTGCTCTGTTGGTAGGAATCTTCGTTGCAATCGGGTTGCTCGCCCAAGGGAAGGGCGCCCGACTCACGATTGAGGGGACGGTTCGCGCCGCCCTCGGCTACGTGATCCTTGGTGTTGGTATTGACGTGTTTATCGGCGGGCTGATTGCCTTCCAGAACGTTGTCGGTGCCGCATTCGGCATCACGCCGCCGACGTCAACGAACACGCTCTCCGGATTCCTGCAGACATCAGGATCCGCCGTGGCGCTGATCATGGCGGGCGGGTATCTCGTGCACTTGATCCTCGGGCGCATCTTGCGCACGAAGTTCGTGTACCTGACCGGACACTTGATGTACTGGATTAGCGTTGTGATCGCTGTCTCCGTGTATCAGTCGGTACCAGGTGCGAATGCGGTCCAGGTTGCGCTCTTCGGTTCGGTCATTGCTGGCGTCTACTGGACAGTGCAGCCAGCGATCATGCAGCGCTTCATGAAGAAGATCACGGGGAACAACGACGTGGGCTTTGCGCACACGAGTTCCCTCGCCTGCTATCTCGCGTCAATCTTCGGCAAGTATGTTGGTGATCCAAAGAAGGAGAACGCAGAGTCGATGAAGCTTCCGGGCTGGCTCGGCATCTTCAAGGACATCAACGTCAGCACTTCGCTTGTCATCTCACTCATCTTGCTCGCCTCGGCCGCTGCGGTGGTCATTGGGCCTGCGGATGATGCAGTGGTGACTGGTGCAGCTGGTTCACTCGCGTGGCCAGTCTGGGCCGTGGTGACGGGACTCAAGTTTGCTGCTGGTATTGCGGTGCTCCTCTACGGTGTGCGCCTCTTCCTCGCGGAAGTTGTGCCAGCGTTCAAGGGCATTAGCGATCGCGTGCTTCCTGGCGCTAAGCCAGCACTCGATGTGCCAGTGGTCTTCTCGTACGCACCTACGGCCGTGATGATCGGCTTCCTCTCCAGCACCGTCGTATTCCTTGCATTCATGCTCGGATTCGGCGCTGCAGGTGTTGCGGCCATCATCCCGCCAATGATCATGCTCTTCTTCCCAGGCGGCGGTGCCGGCGTGTTCGGCAACGCGGTTGGTGGCTGGAAGGGAGCCGTCTTGGGTGGCGCGATCAACGGCGCAATCCTTGCGGTTGGTCAGGCACTCTTCTATCCGGCACTTTCAGGCACCGCGCCTGAAGTGGCAACACTGGCGGATCCAGACTGGTATCTGATCTCCGCCATCGTGATGCCAATCGCCGACCTTCTGAAGTCGTTCTTCGGCGGGTGATCGTTCAACGCTGATGCTCGAGTGAGCGCGGCGTAGTTGCTCAACTGGGGCCCCAGGTGGACGCCTGGGGCCCCAGAAACTTTTATTGAGGAGGCGGCATGGCAGAAAAGGGTGTGCTCAAGGTCCTTGCAGTGTGCGGGGTGGGGATGGGATCAAGCCTGATGATGAAGATGACGATTGAGTCGGCGCTGAAGAAGCTCGGCGTGAAGGCCGAGGTTACGCACACAGATTTTGCCTCTATGCGTGGCATGAAGGCAGATCTCATCGTTGGTCAGCCGATGCATACGGACGAGGTTCCAAAGAGCGCAGCCAAGGCCATCGTCTCCATTACGAACCTGGTGGATGTAGATGCTGCGGCGAAGCGCATCACGCCTGCGCTCAAGAAGCTCGGCTACATCAAGTAGCAGTTCCCTCTTCAAGGAGGTCTGCAGCATCCAGAGCGGACGATGACGTGAGGATCTTTGCGAGCCGCGCAGGATCAGCGATCGCCCCCGCCAGTGCCGCAAGTGCCTGAATGTGCGCGGATGAATCGAGCGCCGCGAGCGCCACAACCATCGTGACGGGATCGTTCTCGGGATGGCCAAACGACACTGGCTCACGGAGTAGAAGCATGGAGAGTTCGGTGCGATGGACTAGCGCGCTCGGGCGGGCATGTGGGAGCGCGACACCTGGGGCAATCACCACATACGGACCTTCGCTCTTGATCATCTCAATCATGGCCCCGCCGTACGCGCGCTCAACTGCGCCGGAGCGAACAAGAATCTCGTTGGCGGCAAGTACTGCAGCCTCCCAATCGCCGGCGCTCACGCCGACCTCAATTGAGGTGCGCGGCAGGAGGCCTGCGAGAAGTGCCCCTTCGCCCTGATCGCTCATCGTGTCACCCTGGATCGCTGTCCCGTTCGCATACGGCGATGCTACCCTTAACCGCATGAGCCACCCACTGCACGGCGCACGACCGCTGGACACCCGCGCAGGCTTCCCTGAGGCCGCGACGCAGATCAGCGCACGCTGGAGCGAAGTGGCAGACCGCGGCATCATCGCCGCCGTTGAGCACAACCC
>JBBAWP010000020.1:0-17572 GCA_040397155.1 Candidatus Limnocylindrus sp. | reverse complement strand
GCGGCAGCGTTTGCCGACCAGGCGCTGAACGAAGGGATTGCGGTGCTGAAGTGGCACCGTCGACTCGGCGGCGACACACGAAAGCGCAACCGCATCCTCAAGGCCATCTACAAGGGGGCGTGAGATGACGATCAAGTGGGTGAAGAGCGATCCTCTGGTGATGAACGGCGAACCGTTCGTCTACGGCACGCGCCTCACCGTGCGCCGGCTCCTTGAGCTTCGTGCGAGCGGCTACGACGTGCAGCGCCTGATGGGAGAGATGCCCGAACTGCGCGTGGTGGGGATCGCCCGTGCGTACGAGTTCGCCAAGGAGAACCGCGAGCACTACGCAGACTTCTTTGAGGCGAGCGGCGAGTTGAAGGGCCCAGGGCTCACACCCGCCGAAGCGGCACTCGTCTAAGGTTGTCCCATGACTGAAGAGACGCTCGCAGTACCTACCGCCTTTGACGCGCAGAAGCGCGCCACCGAACTTGCGATCCTGGATGCGCTGCGCTCCGTTGTTGACCCAGAGATTGGGATGAACGTTGTGGAGCTTGCGCTCATTCGCCAGGTCCTTGTTGGCGAAACCGAATCTGAAGTGAAGATGATCCTCACCACGCCCTTCTGTCCATATGCCGGCTCCATGCTCGCGCAGGTGAAGGAGGCGGCAGAGTCCGTTCTTGAACATCCGGTGAAGGTCACCCTTCTTGCTGAGCGCTGGGATCCGAAAGACGCTGGGCTTGCCTGGTGAGTGGCGACGCGAACGGCGATTCAAACGGCAACGCGCAGCGCGAACTGAAGCTCCCGCCAAGCAAGGTTGCCACCGGTAAGGGTGACGCTGGCACCACGGGACTCCTCTTCGGCGGTGATCGAATTTCTAAGGATGATGTGCGCACCGAGGCGTACGGCACCGTTGACGAAGCGACCGCTGCACTCGGGATGGCGCGCGCCGAACTGATCGGCCTCACTGGCGAAGGGATCGCCGCACTCGACGAGACGATCCTCTCCATTCAGCGCGACCTCTTTGTGGTGGGCGCAGAGCTCGCAACAAATCCAGACGCATGGGAGCGACTCGTTGAGGGGCGCACAAAGGTTTCGCCGAACATGCTTGCGCGCATCAACGCGCTCCTCGTCACCACAGAGGCGGCGATCGTCTTCCCGAAAGACTTCGTCATCCCTGGTTCAAGCAAGGCGTCATCCGCCATTGAACTTGCGCGCACGATCATCCGTCGCGCAGAGCGCTGGTGCGTCACGCTCGGACGTGAAGGACTTCTCCCTGGCGATCATCTGCTCGCCTACATGAATCGTCTCGCCGACCTGCTCTGGCTGCTCGCACGCCAGGCCGAAACGCTTGAAGCTTCCGCAACGCGCTCCGTCTCACAGACGCCCGTTCGCGAATAGCGCGCGCAGGCGGCAGTGGTGTCGTCAATCCGCTGGGGACTCGTTGGGACGAGCGACTTCGCACTCGAATGGATTGCGCCAGCACTCGCACGTGCGGAAGGTTCAACCCTCGCCGCAGTGATCAGCCGCGACTCATCGCGCGCCACAGCGGCCGCAGCGCGCGTTGGCGCACAACACGCCTTTCACTCCATTGAGTCCGCTAATACGAGCCTGATTGACGGTGTGGTGCTGGTGACGCCGAACAGTGCGCATGCGGCCGGCGCGATCGCAGCACTACGTCGCGGCCTCCACGTGATCGTGGAGAAGCCAATGGCGCACTCCGTTACTGAGTGCGAGCAGATGATCGTCGCCGCAAAGGCGAGCGGCAGGATGCTCGCCGTGGCGCACTGCATGGAGTGGGCGCCCCCCGTGGTGGCGGCACGCGAGCTCCTTGCGCGTGGCGCGATCGGCAGCGTGCGCAGCGCACGAATTGACGCATCGTTCCTGGCTGAACCTGGTTCACTCCGCCGTGATGGCGTTGCGCCAGCTACTGGAGACGCCGCAGGCTTCGGTGCGCTGTATGACATGGGGGTGCATGCGATTGACACGATCACGCGTCTGCTCGGTCCCGTTGCACGCGTGCACAGCGTTCGCACAGATTCAGGTGACGGCGATGCCGTTACAGAGCTTGAACTGACGAGCGGCGTGAGCGTGCACCTATCGTCGCGCTGGAGTGCCGATGAGAACTACTTCGAAATCGTTGGTGATGGCGGCGCGTTGCGGAGTAGCGAGTGGTGGGGGCGTGACTTCGCCGGCCACCTTGAGTTGGAGCGCAACGGTGTGACAGAACAGATCGTGTTGGAGCCAGCAAACGTCTACGACGCACAGTTCACGCACCTCTCGGCGTGCGCGCGGAGCGGAACGACTCCCGTCACCTCGTCGCGCCACGGCGCGGAGAACATCCGCGTGATACAGGCAGTGGTTAGTGCAGCGCGCTAGGAGAACTCGGCGTTGCCGAAGATGTAGCGCACGCTCCCTTGGAGCCGCGTGTAGCCAAGGCGTTCATAGAGGGCATTCGCGCCGGTGAGTGAATCCGAGTCAACGCCGAGCGCTGAGCCTTCAAACCCTTCACGTCGCGCCTGTGAGAGGTGCCTCTGGATCAGGTGCGTTGCAAGTCCCTTGCCACGATAGTCACGGTGCACCCCGAGTGTGGCGAGCCAACGCAGGTTGCCGAGCGTCTCAGCATCCTGCGGGAACTCTTCGCTGATCTGATACGCAACGGGGGTTCCCTGTTCATCAATCACCGCCTCCGAAGCCGCCATGCGCACCGAACTTGCCTCCATGCGTTCGTGCCACGTCACCTCCGTCATCGCCGATGAGCCCCAGTGATCGGCGAAGCAGTGGTTGTGCAGGAGGCGTAGCTTCTCAGTGTCCACCTCTCCATACGGCACAACTCGCAGGCCGGCTGGTAGCGGCGAAGCGATCTCTTCTTTTGTGTTCGCGAACGTGTGCACCATCTCTGCAAACCAACGAATCGCTCGCGCACCCTCTGATTCGCAGAGTCGGATTGCGCGCGCATCGCCCTCAAAGTTCTGCACCTGTACCGTGCCGCCTGGATGTCCGTCCAAGATCTCTTCGGCGCGCGCCTTCGTCCAGCGGAGGAGCGCCCGACCAATCCCGCGTCCCTGATATGCGGGATGCACCCGACCGAAGAGGAAGACGCGCGGCTTCTCGGGATTCGTCACGCGGTTTGCAAAGGCGAAACCAATCGCAGTTCCGTCTGGCGCAACTGCGATCAACGTGTCACGCGCCACCTCAATCTCGCTACCGGTGAGCTCCTCCATCATGTCTTCAACCGAGTCACGAATCGGGTTCCCTACATGCGCAGAGTTTGCGTTGACAAGTTCCACAAGCGCGGCCGCATCAACGTCAGGCTGCACGGGGCGGAGCGTTGTCCCTGCTGGGAGCACCGCGCGGATCTTTTCTAGGAGCGATTCGTGAGGCTGCATCTGAATAAGATACCCTCAATCCCGATCCTTGTTGTCGGATATTGGACGGGAGAAGTGCACAGATGGCTGGCGAACAGGAACCGGGGACGCGTGGACTGCACGGAACGGGTGCGGTCGCGTTCAGTACGCGCGGCGAGTACGGCGTGCGATTCATGGTGGCGCTTGCGCGGATGGATCACGGCGACCCAGTCTCCCTGACAGATATTGCGGAGGCGGAAGATCTGCCGCGCGCATATCTCGAACAGATAGTTGGCAGCCTTCGCGACGCCGGAATCATTGATAGTGCGCGCGGCGCACATGGCGGCTACCGGTTGGCGCGTCCCGCAAACGAAGTGCGCATGGGCGATGTGCTGCGCGCCCTGGAAGGGCCGATCGTCCCGATGACCTGCCTTGAGGGGGATGGCAGCTCCTGCAGTAAGACGGGGAGTTGCTCGGTGGTCCAGCTCTGGAGCCGCGTGCGCGACTCGGTCTCCGAGGCGCTCGACTCGTTCACCCTTGCCGATCTGGCAGTTCCTGGCGCACCCATTACCCTGAAGGGGAGATAAGGAGGCCACATGAGCGATACCTCAAAGCACCTGGTGATCAAGGATCTCGTCGTCACCCCTTCATCGGATTCGTCCAAGCGCATCCTCGACGGCATCACCCTCACCATCAAGCCGAGTGAAGTGCACGCGATCATGGGGCCGAACGGTTCTGGGAAGACCACGCTCAGCTACGCGCTGATGGGACACCCGGGATACGAGATCGTCAGCGGCTCGGTTGATTGGAAGGGCGAGAACCTGCTCGACTTCTCGCCAGACCAGCGCGCGCGCTTCGGACTCTTCTTGGCCTTCCAATACCCAACGGCAGTTCCTGGACTCTCCGTTGCGAGCTTCCTGCGCACCGCGATGAACGCGCGCCGTTCAGGGCTGGTTCGCGATCCAGAGTTTGATCCGTCCGATCCAGTTCGCGGCGGCATGACGATGGGCGAATTCCGCAAGTTGGTCAAAGAGAAGTTGACGCAACTGAAGATGGATGAAGCATTCATGACGCGCTACGTGAACGACGGATTCTCAGGCGGCGAGAAGAAGCGTCTTGAGATGTTGCAGATGGCGCTGTTGAAGCCAGAGATGGCGATCCTTGACGAGACTGACTCCGGCCTTGACATTGACGCGCTGCGCATTGTTGCGGAGGGTGTGAACACCATGCTCTCGCCAGAGCTCGGCGTGCTGGTGATCACGCACTATCAGCGACTCCTTGATTACTTGAAGCCGCAGTTCGTGCACGTGCTTGCGCGCGGACGAATCGTGACCTCTGGTGGTCCGGAGTTGGCGCACCGACTTGAGAAGGAAGGCTACGCGCCGATCCTTGCGGAGAACGGGATCAAGCCAACGGCAGACGAGGCGGCGGCTCCGCCGGTGGCACCCGCCGGCGCATGAGCGACTGGCACACCCCAGGGGGTCAGCTTGACCCGCTGAAGGTGCGCGCCGCATATCCAATCCTCTCCACAACGCCAGGCGGCAGACCACTGCACTACTTGGATTCCGCCGCAACTGCGCAGCGACCGAAGGCCGTGGTTGACGCAGTCTCGAAATTCTTGCTGACAGCAAACGCCAACCCACATCGCGGCGCGTACACGCTCGGCGGAGATGCAACCGCTGCCTATGAAGGTGCGCGCGCTCGCACCGCAACATTCTTGGGAGTTCCTGCCGAAGAGTTAGTGATGCTTGGGAGTGCAACAGAGGCGTTGAACCTTGTGGCACGTTCGTGGGGTCGCGCCAACCTTTCGCGCGGCGATGTGGTGCTGGTGACGGAGGCGGAGCATCACGCGAACCTGATCCCGTGGCAGCAGGTGACGCGCGAAGTTGACGCCGACCTTGAGTTCATCCCCGTTGATGATGTCACTGGCGAAATTCTCTGGGACCGACTCGAAGGTCTACTGAAGCTGCGACCGAAGATTGTGGCGGTTGGCCACGTCTCCAACGTGCTCGGGTCTGCCGCGCCACTCGCGCAGATCGCACCGCAGATCCACGCGGCTGGCGGACTACTTGCCGTGGATGGCTGTCAGGCGGTGGCGAACATGCCCGTGAACATTCCAGATACAGGTGCGGACTTCTATGCGTTCAGCGCGCACAAGATGGGCGCGCTCTTCTCTGGTGGTGGACTCTGGGCGCGCGCGCACCTACTCAACGCGATGAACCCGATTGAGACGGGTGGCGACATGATTCGCGAAGTGCGCCTGCGCGATGCCACGTTCGCCGAGGGGACACAGAAGTTTGAAGCAGGGACGCCAGATGCGTCCGGCACCGTGGCGCTCGCCGCCGCGTGTGATTTCATTGACGACCTTGGGCGAGAGCAGATCCACGCGCACGAAGTGCGCATGCTGGAGCGCGTCTTGCGTGAGCTCCCCGAGGCGCTCCCAGATGCACGCATCCTTGGCCCACGCGATGCGAAGGATCGCATTGGACTTGTCAGCTTCTCCAGCGATCTCGTGCACGCGCACGATCTCGCCACCATCTTGGATCGCCGTGGCGTCGCAATCCGTGCCGGCCATCACTGCGCCATGCCACTCCACGAGCAGCTGGAACTTTCGGCGACGGCGCGCGTCAGTGTTGCGCCGTACACCACCGATGAGGATCTGGACGCACTCTTTGATGGCTTGCGTGATGCGCGCAAGATCTTCGCGCGGTAGGCCACGGCGAGAGAGGGGTTGCGAATGGGTGGCATGGACGATCTCTACCGAGAGCAGATCCTTGAGCATCACCGTACGCCGCACAACTTCGGTCAGCTCGCCGAACCCACGATCAGCGTGGATGGGCGAAACCCGAGTTGCGGCGATCTGATCACGATGCAGCTGCAACTGGACACTGAGGGGCTGATCACGGACGTGGCCTTCTCTGGACGCGGCTGCGCCATCTCGCAGGCCTCCGCCTCGCTCCTCACGGACGAACTTCGTGGGAAGCGTGCGGAAGAGATCACGGCACTCGGGAGCCCGTATGTGATGGAGCTGCTCGGCGTGGAGGTTGGCCCTTCGCGAATCCACTGCGCGCTACTCGGCTTGGAGACCACGCAGAAGGCACTTGCAACCTGGCGCAGCAAGTCGTGAGCGGTTCGGTCAGGTAGACTCAAGGCTATGAGCGCAGCAGAACTGATCGCGTCCGTAGCCGGGGAGCCGTCCATCTGTCGACGGCCGTCGTCCCCCGCCCCGCGACCCCTCGCGCGCTAAGCACCTCGCAGGGAGTCTCCCGGGTGGAACGGGACGCCGGCGGCGTCCCACCCAGATGGCCACTTCGGCCCGAGACTCTCAGAACTAAATGAGGTGAACCAGATGTCACAGATGACAGACTCACGAGGATTCCGAACCGGAGCTGCGATCAGCGTGCTCCTCCTTGGCGTTGCGGCGCTGCTCCATATCAACGAGCCAACAGGGAGCGCATCCGCACTCCTCGTTGTGGCGATCGCCGCCGCAATGTTGCTCAGTGCGGCCACCGGGTTGCGCGTGAGCCTGCTCGGTCTACCATTCCGCGTTCTTCGCGAGCGCGGCGTGATTGGCGCACCTGCACCGAAAGATCTTCAGCCGGTCCCAGGGCTTCGCCTTGCGCAGGTGATGGGCGGCACGATGCTTCTTATGGGCGTCGTTGCTCACGCGGCGTTTGCCGCAGATCTAGCCGCACTTGCGCTGGTGGTGACCGTGGCCACGCTGCAGTCGTTCCTTGCGATCACTGGCATCTGCGTGGCATGCAAGTTATACGGCGTGGTGGTCTGGTTCCAGAACCGCAGCCTCCCACAAGGTTCGCCGAAGATTGCCTCGCAGAAGATCCGCATGACCAAGGGGAGTGGCCGCTGATGACAACAAAGCTATTTACCGAGGTGGATGCGAAGGCGGCGCAGCAGTTGCTCGACGCAGCAACGCCTCCGCTACTGATTGATGTTCGCGAGCAGAACGAGTGGGATGCGGGCTACTTGCAGGGTGCAACGCATGCGCCCAAGGGGACGATCAGCTTCACGATTGCAAACATTGCGCCAGAGAAGAGCGCACCGATCCTGCTCTACTGCGCAGGCGGTGTGCGTTCGGCGGCTGTTGCAGAGACGCTCGCTGGACTCGGCTACACGAACCTCACCTCAATGGCTGGTGGCATCACCGGATGGAGCGCCGCCGGACTCCCTGTTGTTGAGACGACAACGCTGACACCAGAACAGAAGTCTCGATACTCACGACACCTGCTCCTCCCCGGCGTCGGTGCTGAGGGCCAGGCGAAACTGTTGAAGGCGCGCGTCTTAATGGTTGGCGCTGGTGGACTCGGTGCCCCCGCGGCGCTCTACCTCGCCGCCGCAGGTGTTGGCCACATGCGCATTATCGACTTTGACAACGTTGAGGCGTCAAACCTGCAACGCCAAGTGATCCACACCACGGATCGCGTCGGGATGCCGAAAGTTGACTCTGCCGCCGTGCAGATTCGCGCGCTCAATCCAGACGTGCAGGTGGAAGCGATCAACGGGATGCTCACCACAGAGAACGTGGCGTCGCTTCTTGATGGCGTTGATCTGGTGATTGACGGCACCGATACGTTTGAAGCGCGGTACGCGCTCAACGATGCCGCCGTATCGCTCGGCATTCCTGTGGTGCACGCGGGCGTCTTCCGGTTTGAAGGGCAGCTCACGGTGCTCGCACCGGGTCGCGGCCCCTGCTATCGCTGCCTCCACCCAACGCCGCCACCAGCGGAGATGGCGCCAGCCTGTGGCGTGGCGGGCGTGCTCGGCGTCCTTCCAGGCGCGATCGGCGTGTTGCAGGCGACCGAAGCGCTCAAGGTGTTGCTCGGGATTGGCGAACCGCTGATCGGCCGGCTCCTCCTCTGGGACGCCCTTGAGGGGAGCTTCACGGAGTTGACCGTCAAGCGAGATCCGCACTGCGTTGCATGCGGTGATGGGAAGCGAGAGGGGAGCGCAGCATGAGTATCAGCGTCAGGATTCCACCAGTACTTCGCACGCAAACAGGCGGTGCAAAGGTTGTCAGCGTTGATGGCGCAACACTCGGTGCAACGTTGCAGGCGCTGGTCGCCGCGCATCCAGAACTTCGTGAACAGATCTTTGAAGCGGATAACACGCTCCGCCGCTGGGTCAATGTTTACGTGGATGGTGCAGATGCTCGTCATCTTGGTGGACTAGAGACGCCGACACGAGATGGCATTGAAGTGGTGATCCTCCCTGCGATGGCGGGTGGTGCGGCTGCGCCGGACGGCGAATAGTCGTGCGCTACGAGTCAATCGGCGACGCGATCGGCGGAACACCGCTCGTTCGCGTTGATGCCTTACTCCCCGAAGCGGCACGCGCGAAGGGGATCCACCTCTACGCGAAGGTTGAGATGCTCGGGCCAACTGGGTCGATCAAGGACCGCACCGCGAAGGCGCTGATCGACGACCTCGTCTTCAAGGGGCTTCTTACCCCTGGGAAAGAGCTGCTCGAGCCAACGAGTGGGAACACGGGTGCGGCACTTGCGGTGCACGCCGCCGCGCGCGGCATCCCGATCACCCTGGTGATGCCATCCAACGTCACGGAAGAGCGCCGCGCCTTTGTGCGCGCGCTCGGCGCAACGATCGTGGATTCCCCCGCGGATCAAGGCTCCAACGGCGCCGTGCTCCTTGCGCGCGCCATGGCGAAGGCAGATCCCAAGTACGTCTCACCCGATCAGTACAGCAACCAGGCGAACCCGAAGGTTCACGAGATCACCACCGCACCTGAAATCTTCACCGACCTTCCGGAGGTGGACGTGGTGGTCGCAGGGCTCGGTACGGGAGGCACCGCAACCGGACTCGCCCGCTACTTTGCGCGCGAGAAGCCGAGCGTGAAGATCTGGGCCGCGGAGCCTATGCCAGGCGAAAAGGTCACGGGACTTCGTTCCCTCGAAGATGGATTCACCCCAGAGGTGATGGACACCGAACTTCTCGCAGGGCGCATCCTCGTGAACAGTCGTGATTCAATTGTCGGCGCACGCGCGCTTGCACGCGCCACAGGAATTCTTGCGGGGCCATCAACTGGCGCCACACTCGCCGTTGCACTTCGTGTGGCCCGCGACGCGGAACCAAACAGCAACATTGTGTTTATTGCCTGCGACGCGGGTTGGAAGTACTTCTCCGCTGGTCTCGGCGATGGAAATCTTGACGAGATGGAAGACGCGCTCGAAGGCGACGTCTTCTGGTGGTAACGCACCACCTGTGAGCGTCTAGCTGTGAGCGTCGCGGATCGGCCAACTAGCGTCTCGCTGCCGCACGAGATCACAACAGCGATGCGTGCACACGCGCGCGCCGAAGCGCCGCGTGAGGCGTGCGGCATCATCATCGGGAGCGCACCTGCCGCTTCGGGTGGTGCGCCACTCCGCTGGATCCCAACAACGAATGTGCTCGCCTCATCAACGCTCTACGAGATTGATGCTGCGGAGCTGCTGCGCATCAGCCTCGACGCCGACGATGCAGGCGAATTCATTTGGGGGATTGTGCACTCGCACGTTGCCTCACCCGCCGTCCCGTCAACCACCGACACCACCGTTGCGGGCTACCCAGACGCGCTCTACATCCTCGTCTCCCTCGCGCCGAGCCAGGTGGCGCCCGACGGCGAACCCGGAATCCGTGCCTGGTGGATCGTCGATCGCAGCGCGACTGAGGTGAGACTGCGGCTTCAGCGCTGAGCGGTTCGGGGGTAGAATCAGCGCAGAACCCTCAAGTGAACCGCGCGGAAGAGTTCGTGGGGTGATCAGGTCAGACTGATCGCAACTGCGGCGCCGACGGAGCAACGGTCCGGAACCTCTCAGGCAGATGGACCGCGCGGGGATGGGGACGCTGGAGAGCGTTGAGTGGAGTGATCTGCGCAGCGCGCCGACGGAGGAACTTGCGAACGCTTGTTGCGTCGCAGGGATGCTCTCAGGCAGATGGACAGCGGGGCACCGAGGAGGTGCCGTCATGTCCGAATTGCAGCGAACGCACACCTTTGCCGATCGCCACATTGGACCTGACGCGTCTGACGTCACCGAGATGCTGCGCGTGGTTGGCCACGGATCTCTTGACGCGCTGATCCACGACACGGTCCCTGCAAGCATCCTGCGCGCCGCGCCACTACAGATCCCAGCAGCGAAGAGCGAAGCGGACGTTGCCACGGCACTTCGTGAGATGGCGGCGCGCAACACGCCGCTGAAGAGCTTCATTGGGATGGGCTATCACAACACCATCACGCCACCTGTGATCAAGCGCAACATCCTGGAGAACCCGGCCTGGTACACCGCGTATACGCCGTATCAGCCAGAGATCGCGCAGGGTCGACTTGAGGCGCTGATCAACTTCCAGACAGCAATCTGCGATCTCACTGGGATGGAGATTGCCAACGCATCGCTCCTTGATGAAGGGACTGCGGCCGCTGAGGCGGTCACGCTCGCACATGCGGTTGGTAGCGTGGCGGACGGGAACCTGCTTCTTATTGATGTAGACACGCACCCGCAAACCATTGATGTGCTCAAGACGCGCACCGAGCCACTCGGGATCGCTCTACTTATTGCGCCAGTCACGGAGCTGCTCGCGCGCGCCGCGGCACCCGCGGAAGGCGAGCGACCATTTGCGCTGCTCATCTCTAACCCTGGAAGCAGTGGCGCCGCACGCTCAATTCGTGCGGATGTTGAGGCTGCGCACGCCGCAAAACTGCTGGTGGTCGTGGCCACAGATCCACTCGCTGCGGTGTTGATGGAGAGCGCGGGCGCGCAGGGGGCAGATGTCGTCATCGGGAGCAGCCAGCGCTTCGGCGTGCCGATGGGGAACGGCGGCCCGCACGCCGCCTTCATGGCAACGCGTGATGCATTCAAGCGCTCACTCCCAGGTCGACTTGTTGGCGTCTCGGTGGACGCGGACGGCAGCCCCGCATATCGCTTGACCTTGCAGACGCGCGAACAGCACATTCGCCGCGAGAAGGCCACCTCCAACATCTGCACCGCGCAGGTGCTGCTCGCGGTGATCGCCAGCATGTTCGTGGCCTGGCACGGCCCTGACGGACTTCGCGCCATTGCAGAGCGCGTGCACGCGCATGCGGCACGACTCGCCGCGGGCGTGCGTGGCGTATCAGGACTGACGCTCCGACACGAACACTTCTTTGATGCGATTGCCATTGAGACGGGCAGCGCCGCACGTGCCGACGAGCTGCTTGCCGCCGCCGCCTCGGCCGGATTTGAGCTGCGCCGTTTGGACGCAACCGGCCTCGGTCTTGCATGTGACGAGCTCACGTCGGATGCAGATGTTGCATCGCTTCTCAAGGTCCTTGGGGCTTCTGGTGCGGCAGCTGGCGCAGCGGGGGATTCACTCCCCGCGGAGTTGCGTCGTAGCGATGCGATCCTCACGCACCCAGTCTTTACGCTGCACCGCTCCGAGAGCGAGATGCTTCGATACATCTTCAGACTCGTGGAGAAGGATGTAAGCCTGACGCGCTCCATGATCCCGCTCGGTAGTTGCACGATGAAGTTGAACGCCACCACGGAGATGGAGGCGATTGGGCACCCAGGATTCGCCAACGTGCATCCGTTCTCCGAACCTTCGCGACTTCCGGGGTATGCGCAGCTGACGAGCGACCTTGAGGCGTGGCTCGCGGAGATCACCGGTTTCGCCGCCGTCAGCCTGCAGCCGAACGCAGGCTCGCAGGGCGAGTACGCGGGACTCCTCGCCATTCGTCGCTGGCATCACTCGCGCAACGAGACGCAGCGCACCGTCTGCCTGATCCCGAGCAGTGCGCACGGGACGAACCCTGCGAGTGCGGTGATGGCCGGATTCCGCGTCGTGGTCGTTGCGTGCGACGATCACGGCAACGTCGACATGAACGACCTCACGGCGAAGATTGCGGAGCACGCAGCAGTGCTTGGCGCACTGATGGTGACGTACCCGAGCACGCACGGCGTCTTTGAAGAGTCAATCCGTGAGATCTGTGACGCGGTGCATGCGGCGGGTGGGCTCGTCTACATGGACGGCGCGAACATGAACGCGCAGGTTGGACTCTCCCAGCCGGGTGCATTCGGCGCCGATGTCTGCCATCTCAATCTGCACAAGACGTTCGCCATCCCACACGGTGGTGGCGGACCTGGCATGGGGCCGATCGGCGTTGTTGAACGACTCGCGCCGTTCCTGCCAGGGATCGGCCTCGGCGAAGAGGGTCGCGTCTCATCAGCGCCGTACGGAAGCGCGAGCATTCTGCCGATCAGCTGGGCGTACATTGCGGCGCTCGGCGCAGAGGGTGTTCGCGCGGCAACAGAGATCGCCATCTTGAACGCGAACTACATGGCGGCACGACTGCGCGACGCCTTCCCCATTCTCTACACCGGACGCACGGGAACGGTGGCGCACGAGTGCATCTTGGATCTGCGGCCGCTCACGCAGGAGAGTGGCGTGACGGTGGAGGATGTGGCGAAGCGTCTGATGGACTTTGGTTTCCACGCCCCCACGATGAGCTGGCCGGTAGCAGGCACGCTAATGCTTGAGCCAACGGAGTCTGAGTCGAAGGCGGAGTTGGACCGATACATTGACGCGTTGTGCGCCATTCGCGAAGAGGCGCGGGCGATTGCGTCAGGGAGCGTGCCACTTGAGCAGAGCGCACTGCGCAATGCACCGCACACTGCGAGCGACCTGCTGCGCAGCGACTGGGCGCGTCCATACGCACGAGAGCAGGGCGCCTTCCCGCTCTCATGGGTGAAGGCGCGCAAGTACTGGCCACCAGTGCGCCGCATTGACAACGTGCACGGCGACCGCAATGTGGTCTGTGCCTGCCTCCCTGTGGACGCCTACGCCGAGGCGTCAGGCGAGACGGCACTCCTTGGGGCGCGAAGCTAGGGGTTCACGCGCTACGCTGCGGGCATGAGTGAGGGTGGTTCGAGCGTCTGGCTCGCTGGAGTTCGTAGGCTGCTTGATCAGCTCGAGGCAACGCAGGGCCCAGCGATTGAGGCGCTCGCGATTGCCGGCTGCGATTCGATCAGCGGCGGTGGCATCGTGCACGTTGCGGGGACCGGCCACTCGGCGATCATTCCGCTCGAAGCCTTTCACCGCGCGGGCGGACTCGCCGCCATGAATCCGCTCTGGGATCCTGGCACCCTTCCACCAACAGGTGCGCCGCAAGCCACGCTGCTTGAGCGCGATCCAGTGCGTGGCAGCGACGCAGTGAAGGCGGCGGGGATCAAGCCTGGCGAACTTCTCATTGTCGTGAGTCAATCCGGAATCAACGGCGCACCGGTAGAGACGGCGATCGCAGGCGCCGCCGCGGGCGCGGTGGTCGGTGCGTTCGTCAGCCTGCCGCACTCCACGGGCCTCACCAGCCGTCACCCATCCGGAAAGACGCTCGCGCAAGTTGCAACGCACGTCATTGACACGGGCGTTCCGCGTGGTGATGCGCTGCTCCCGCGACCAGATGGAAGCTCTGCACTTGCGGCGAGCACGATGCTCTTCACCGCCGCCTGGTACCTCTTCCTTGAGCGACTCCTCGCGCGACTTGATGAAGCGGGCGTGGAGACGCCGATCTGGAAGTCATCAAATGCGCCGGGCGGTGATGACTGGAACGCGCGCTACTTCGCGCGCTACGCCGATCGCGTCGCCGGACTTCGAGGCGAGTAGTCGTGGCAAAAGGTTCAACCGCGTTGCGTGGCATTCGTGGCGCGGCGCTGGTTAACGGCAAAGTTCTTGACGACGTTCTGATTGGGATTGACCCGAGCGGACTCGGAACGATCGCTTCTGTTGCGCGCGCTCGCAGTGGGAGCGCGCTCGCCTCGCGTGCGCGTCGCGTTGAGGGGCTGATTATCCCTGGCTATGTTGATGTGCACCTGCACGGTGCTGGCGGACACGATGTGCTCGGACCTGGCGGTGCGCACGAACTCCTCATGTGGGCACGTGGCGTTCGAAATGCAGAGCGCGACATCGTCGCGTCACTGCGCGCACTTGCCGTTGAGACCGCCAAGCACGGATACGCGGCGATCACGCCGGCAGCGGTGAGCCTTCCCCTTGAAAGCCTTCGACTGTGGGTTCGCGCGGTGAGCGTGGCGCGTGCCGAACAGGGTGAAGAGTTGCAGCGTGGCCGCGCACGCGATGAAGCGATCATCCTTGGCGCAAACTCTGAAGGTCCCGCAATCAGTCATGCACGCAAGGGCGCGCACGATCCGATGGTGCTCATCAACCCTGCTGAACTCTTGCGCGCACTTGACGATCGACCGAACGATTGGTCGGCACTCCGGATCGTCACCGTTGCACCTGAACTCAAAGGTGGCGAAGAGTTGATCCGCGCGCTCACGAAGCGCAAGATCGTGACGAGTGTGGGACACAGCACCGCAACGCTGGACCAGGCGAATGCTGCCTGGGCCGCGGGGGCCACGAGCACCACACACCTTTGCAACGGAATGGATCCGTTCCATCACCGAACACCTGGACTGGTTGGCGCGGCGCTCGCGCACCGCAGCGCGCGTGTGGAGCTGATCTGTGACGGCGTGCATGTGGAGTCAAACGTGGTGAAGTTGCTCGCGGACATTCTCGGCAACCGACTGATGGTGGTTTCGGACGCCTGTCCTGTCGCTGGCCTCGGCGACGGCGACTTCATGCTCGGAAGCATGCCGGCACGAGTGAAGGGTGCGCATGCCACGCTTCGCGATGGAACCCTCGTTGGTGCCGTCTCGCTCGTGGATGTGGGCGTGCAGAATCTCGTTGCGTTTGGCGTTGCACTTCCCGCTGCGGTCGCCGCAGCGACCAAGACTCCAGCAGACCTCTTGCGCACACCGCAGCTTGGAAGGATCGCTGTTGGTGCAGCGGCTCGACTCTCAACGATCGATCCCGTGAGCGGCGCGCTTCGCGGCCGCGTCAGCTTCTAACCGCAGCTCAACCTAGGCGCGATCCCACCAGTTCTTTCCGAGGGCAACGAGCGCACCGATCCCGAACTTGAAGAGCAGGTCTGCCTGCACGATCTGCGCCATGACGAGTGCGTCGTAGCCTGGCTCACCAGCGAACGCCACCACCGTGAAGGCGATTGAATCAAGGGGAACGCTAATCGCATTGCTGGAGAAGACGCGCATCAGCCATGAGCGCGACCGCATGCGGTGATAGATCTCCGTATCTACCGTCTCTGAGAGAAGGATCGCGCCGAACGAGGCGATCAAGAATCGCCTTGGCGTCTCAAGGGCGGCGGCCACAGCCACATTCACCACCGCAGCAAGTCCGATCATCAGGAAGATTGGTGTCCGGCCGAGGCCCGCGCGTGCACTCGATTGGTGCGCGATATCGCGGAGCGTGAAGGTGATCCCGAAGGTGAGCGTCCCTGCGGAGAGCATGCCGAGCGGACCGAGGTCAATGAACACAGGGATCAGCAGGTTGCTCACGGCAACGGCCACCGTGTAGAGCGCTGCAGTTACACCGAGCCAGAACAGATGGGCTTGCTTCATCAGCACCTCATCGCATCATCAGTACATCACCGTGCGCGTGAGGTGATGTGGGTGATGGGTGGCGTGGTAGCTCTTCCAGAGTCGGTAGTCCACCTGCGGGCTAATCAACTGCGCAGACTCTGGGCGAAGCGCATTGATCTCGTCCGTCAGGCGCGCCACCGCATAGATGGAGAGCGCGCGGAGCTCCACCTCCTCTTCGCTGTCACGAGTGATCTCAGCACCGTTGTCGATCGCCTCGGTCAGGGCGGGAGTGAAGTGCGCGATCTCCATCACACGCAGCGCAACGGGAACGATGTAGTCAGCGAATGCGGTGGCGCGCCACGGATCGGTGAGGGTCTTCACCCCGACGCGCGCGAGCGAGAGGTGAAGCGACCAGAGACCGAGCTGTGCGAGCTTGGCGATCGTGACCTCGTGGCCGCGCCATCTGCTGACGTCACGGAACCGCGGGAACTCTACAGGGAGGCGCTCCAAGAGGCCGTCACCTCCCGCATAGAGCGCAGGGGCGCATGAAGCAACCCAGTGACTCCATGAGCCCTGGTGCTTATCAACGAGGACCGCGCCAACGTCATTAAGAATCTGCACGCGTTCAGCGAGCATTGGCATCTCAATGTTGCCGCGGAAGAGTCGCGCAAGGTCGTCGCGGGTGACGCGTGCCGCCCATTCGCCGGTGAGGAGCGGCTCACCAGCGGTGATCGCGCGGTGCATGCAGGCGACCATCGCCTCACTGTCGACATAGGTGGTGCCGTTGTGCTCGGTCTCAAACTTCACCGACGTTGCAAAGTCCGTGAATGCGAAGTTCAACGTGTTGACGAGCATGGTGAGGTTCGTCATTCGGGTCGGGTCTGGTCCAACATCAAATGGTCCAGCTGGACCGCCGCCGATCGGGGCGAACTCTTCGTACGCCATCCACGTGGCAACCTGGCGGATCGCCTCTTCAGAGATGCGCACATGCTGTGGCGCGTCGACCACAGGGAGCACCGACTGGAGGACGGGGCTCTCCCAGATCTGGCTCTCTCGCACCGCACCCTCCATCTAATCGTGACCCCCCTTCGCGAATGCGTGCCACTGCGACACGCCGTGCACAGAGTGCGCGGAGGCGGCATCATCATCGCAGACTCACCGCGCAGTGTGCGTGGTTCTAGCAGGGCGAAAGGTGAACGATGAGCGAACCACGCATCCTTGTTGTTGGCAGCACGATGATGGACTTGATCGCGTATGCGCAGCGGCTCCCCGAAGTGGGGGAGACGCTGGTGGGCGACCGATTCCAGATGGGCTTCGGCGGCAAGGGGGCGAACCAGGCCGTGATGGCGGCACGCTTCGGCGCACCGGTCGCCATGGTCAACGCGGTCGGCAACGACGCCTACGGCAGCGCGCACATGGAGAACTTCGCCAAGGAGGGGATCAACACCACCTGGATGCGCACCGTGGAGGGGAGCAGCGGGGTTGCGCCGATTTGGGTTGATGCCAAGGGGAAGAATCGCATCATCATCATTCCAGGTGCCAACAACAGCACGGACCCAGCAGTTGCTGAGACGGCGGTCCGTGAGTTCGCGCCAACGATCGTGGTGGGCGAACTAGAGATCCCGCAACACGTGACACTCGCCGCATTCCGTGCCGCTCGTGCCGCTGGAATCACCACACTCTTGAACCCAGCGCCAGCGGCGGAACTGGATCCAGAACTCCTCGCCGCAACCGATTGGCTTGCACCGAACGAGACCGAGTTCGCCACCATCTTCGGTGGTGAACCGCGCGGCGATGGTGCGGTCGCGCGCATCAAGGCGGCGGCGGCGAAGTC
>JBBAWP010000019.1:0-21181 GCA_040397155.1 Candidatus Limnocylindrus sp. | reverse complement strand
ATGACGCAAAGAGCACGCCACCAAAGAAGGTGGACTCACCGAGTGCGGGGACGAGTCCGATCACGGCCGCCACAACCCAGAGCGCCGCATTGACGGCAACTGCCGCTGCGGCACTCTTGATGAACGCGCTACGCATTAGAAACCGATCTCCTCAGCAACGATCACCACGTCAATACGACCCGGCTGTTCGCCGTGCAGGATGAGCGTCTTGTTGATAGCGCTGTTGACGCCGTAGGTGGCCTGCGCACGCGTATCTTCGAGTGGCAGGGTGTAGGTGGCAATGCGCTCGGTTGCCTCGGCAAGATCCTTCACGATCTTCTGTGCGCCAACAACGAAGACCACGTGGCCTGCGCCGTAGGCGTACGAGGGGAGCTGTGAACCAGTTGCAGAAGCCAACATCAGCTCGCCCGTTTCGGTAACGGCGTTCGCGCTGCCAACAGCGAAGGCCGGGGCTGCGCCAATGGCACGCATCTCTGCACCCTGGGTGTTGCGATCAAGCCCGTACATCTTGTCGCGCAGGCTCTTGTACGGAGCGGCATTCAGTGCTTCGGTGAGGCCCGTTGCGTCGAGCGTTGCCGAGGTGTAAGTGAAGACCTCTGATCCGGCGGGGACCATCTTCAGGACCGCCTCTTTCGCAGCAGCGGCGTTCGGCACGCTCTGCGCGGCGAAGCCTTTTGCGTTGAGTGCGCTCACTGCCTTTTCGATGCGGCTTGCGTCGGCCACCTGCTTGAATCGTGCTGCTGACATTGCGTCCTCCTTGTGGTCTTCCAACCATATCTGCCGCCCGCCGTCGATACGGCAGATCGTTGCATGCGCAACTATACCCCTTGACGCGGATGGTTGCAAGTGCAACTATTGCAACCTATGGCAACAGCAGAGCAGTCCCAGAACGCGCCCCTCGACGATCTTTCCAAGATCCTTGGGAGTGACGCGCATGCACTTCTCGATCCTGCGGTTGCACGCGCGTGGATCGCCTTTCTCACCGCCTACGGGCGCGTCACGCGCGCACTCTCTTCGGAGCTGATGGATGCATCAGGGATGAGTCTCGCCGACTTCGATGTCATGGCACAGCTCGCGCGCGCCGAAGGGTATGCCCTTCGAATGACCGAACTCGCCGACGCGGCACTGATCTCAAAGAGCGGCCTGACGCGTCGTATTGACCGGCTCGCCGTAAACGGTTGGGTGACGCGTCGCCGCTGCACCGAAGATGGACGCGTCCACTGGGCAACACTTACGCCACTCGGCGTCAAGGCATTCCGCGGGGCGGCTCCGGGCCATCTGCGCGCTGTTGCTGAACGATTTGGTGCGTCGCTACCTGCGAGCGAGATGGACCGCCTGACACGCGACCTCATCAAGATCGCGACAAAGAATAAAGAGCGGACGCGCGAAGCGGTCTAGCGCAATCCCCTTATCAGGAACCGGCTCCGATCAGGCGCTGATTGCGGCGCGCACCTGACGCTGGATCCGTGCGAGCAGTCCTGTTGCGCCGCGCATGCGAAGTGGTGAGACCAACTCCGTCAGGCCCAGCTGGAGTGGAGCAGCGGCCGGCACGGCGAGGATCTCTTCTGGCGTCAGGCCGTTGAGGCCGAGCTGCATGATGCTTGCAAACGCACGGGTGGTTGGCGACTCTTGCGGCGCCGTCGCATGGATCTGCACGCTGTCACCGTTCACCTCTGCAATGGCAAAGAGTGGTGACTGACACTCCTCAACACGTTCCATCAGATCAGTTTGCGACGCGTAGGGTTCTGGGAGTGGCTTCAAGCGATCTGCGTACTCGAGCAGCAACTCAAGGCGCATCTCACGTGGTGTATCGGCGAAGTCGGCGGCGACAGCAGCGAGTCCGGGTGGAAGCTGCGCTGCGGTCGCGTCCGACATATGCGTGCGCGAAGCCTATTCGGCGCCGACGGCGATCGGAAGTCGAACGGCGTTGCCCCACTCCGACCACGAGCCGTCGTAGTTGCGGACGTTCGTGAAGCCGAGGAGATAGGTGAGCACAAACCACGTGTGGCTTGAGCGCTCGCCGATGCGGCAGTAGGCGATCACGTCATCGTCCGCCGCAAGGCCCTTCTCGCCCTCATAGATGGCGCGAAGCTCGGCGACTCCCTTGAATGTGCCGTCATCATTGGCGGCTCGCTTCCACGGGACGGACTTCGCTCCTGGGATGTGGCCACCACGGAGCGTCCCCTCCTGCGGGTAGTCCGGCATGTGTGTCAGCTCGCCGCTGAACTCCTGCGGTGAACGGACGTCCACCATGCAGCCCTTGGCGCTGACGTGCTCAATCACCTGCTCGCGGTAGGCACGAAGCTCACTATCGTTTCGTGGGGAGAGCGGGTAGCTTGTGGCCGCGCGCGTCGGCACCTCTTTAGTCATCTCTCGACCCTCCGCCTCCCACTTCTGGCGGCCACCATCAAGGAGGCGCACATCGGTGTGGCCGAAGAGGCGGAAGACCCAGAGGGCGTAGGCGGCCCACCAGTTCGACTTGTCGCCGTAGAAGACTACGGTGGTGTCGCGGTTGATCCCCTTGCGTGACATCAGCGCCGCGAAGCCTTCAGGTCCGACATAGTCCCGCGACACTGGGTCATTCAAATCGGTGTGCCAGTCCACCTTGACGCTCCCTGGGATGTGGCCAGTCTCATAGAGGAGCGTGTCTTCGTCGGACTCCACTACAACCAACCCTGGTGTGTTCAGGTTGGCGGCGAGCCACTCGGTGGAGACGAGTGCGCCTGGAGTGGCGTACTCCTGGAACTTTGGTGTTGGATCGAAAGGTACCTTGCTCATTTTGCTCTCCTTACTCATTGATGGGTTTTAACTTCAATCAGTGTTGGCGCGATGCGAGCGTCAACAGATTGACGGTTCACCCTCAAGTGCGCGGAGCTGCGTGCTGGTCATGGGAACACGATACCAGAGCCAGCCTCTGATTCGTGAGCCAAGAAGGGGGAGTTAGCCGAGCAGTGGGAGGAGGAGCCGCCGTGCGCCGTCCACAAAGATCCCGACCGCGAACGCGGCGAACATGAGTGCCGAGATCAGTGAGACGGCGCGAATCGTCCGTGGGCCCGTGAAACGCCGCGTTGCCCCCACCACACCAGAGAGGATCGCCGCATGCGCAACCGCCGCGGCACCGAACCCAGAGATGAATGGAACAAATCCGCCAAGGTCCGCAGCCTGTGCCGCAATGATGCTGCCGCCCACGGTTGCGGTCCAGAGGATGAGCGTGGGCGACCCCATCGCAACACCGATACCGAGCGCAACCGCACGGAGTCCGTTGGCACGACGAAGTGGTGAAGACTCATCAATGCTGCCGCCACGAACCGCGTCGAGAAGTGCGGCGGCGGCGAACCAGCAGAGGATGCCGCTCCCACCGAGCCAGAGGATCCACGCAGCTGGCGCCCACGAGAGAAGCACGCTAACTCCAAGTGCGCCGGCGCACGCCCAGATGAGATCGCCAATGCATGAGCCGAGCCCGATCAAGAAGGCGGGCCACGCGCCACGATCCATGGCGGTGCGCACGATCATGACGTTGACGACGCCAAGTTCAATGTTGATGGAGAAGGCGAGCGCTGCGCCGAGAAGGAAGAGCTCCACGGAGATCTACCTAGACGAGACTATTCGGACTCGACGACGCTCGTTGGAGTGTTGTGAGGGCTGGTGTGCGCGGCAGGGATTACCCCGAGCTTTCCGGCCTTGTAGTCCTCAAACGCCTGAACAACTTCATCACGTGTGTTCATGACGAATGGCCCGAGCCAGGCGATCGGTTCGCGAATCGGCTCGCCACCCAAGATCAGCACGTCCAGCGCCGGGGTGCGCGCATCTTGTCGTTGCGCCGCCTTGATGATGATGCGATCGCCTGCGCCGTAGACCGCGAGCTGACTGGACTCAATCGCAACGGCCTCTGCGCCAACCGTTCCGCGCCCAGAGAGCGCGTACACAAGCGCGTTGAAGTCGGGCCGCCACGGAAGGTCAAGTTCTGCGCCCGGTTGGATCGTGGCGTGCACGAGCGCGATCGGCGTCTGCGTGGAGCCGGGTCCCGTTGCGCCAGCCACGTCACCCGCAATGATGCGCAACAGTGCGCCACCATCAGCGGAGGCGAGCAGCTTCACCTCTTTGGATCGAATGTCTTGATACGCAGGGGGCGACCACTTCTTAGCGCGCGGGAGGTTCACCCAGAGTTGAAATCCGTGGAAGAGTCCACCGCTCATCACAAGAGACTCTGGTGGCGTCTCAATGTGCAAGATGCCGCCGCCGGCCGTCATCCACTGCGTGTCGCCATTGGTGATGCGACCACCACCACCATTGCTGTCACGGTGATCAAAGATGCCATCAATGATGTAGGTAACCGTCTCAAATCCGCGGTGCGGATGCCACGGCGTCCCCTTCGGCTCGCCGGGCGCGTACTCAACCTCGCCAAGCTGGTCGAGCATGATGAATGGGTCGATCAAATTCAGCGGCGCACCCATAAAGGCCCGGCGGACGGGGAAGCCTTCACCCTCAAAGCCGCTCGGTGCGGTGGTGAGTGAGACCACGGGTCGTGGCTTCTCGGTGAGCAGGTCGGCAACGCTCGCGCGCGGCAGGAGCGTGATGTCTGGCACCGTGATCGCTGGCATATCCGAACTATACAGGATTGGTTGCAGTGCGAACTAGTATGCTGCAGCGATGATTGGACTCCTCTCACGCCTCCGCCTCGCCGCGGACGATCCGTTTCGTGACGCGGATGTGCGTTTGCTGTTTGGCGCACAGGCGGTCAGCATCCTTGGATCGCAGGTTTCGCATATCGCCTTTCCGTTGATTGCGGTTGACGTCATTCAGGCCAGCAACGGATCGATCGTGCTGCTCGAGGCGGCATTCCTGATGCCGTTCGTCTTGTTGAGTCTCCCCGTTGGTGCGCTCCTTGATCGCCGCGCCCGCCGGCCCGTGATGGTCTTGATGGATCTTCTACGCACTGCTGCGCTGCTGATTGTGCCGCTGAGCTTCATGTTGAACGCGCTCTCCATGCCCGTCCTTTATGTCGTGCTTTTCATCATTGGCGCCGGGACGCTCATCTACGATGTGGCGAACCAGTCGTATCTTCCAGAACTACTGCGTGGGCCACGACTTGCCGAAGCGAACAGTCGCATCATGGTGATTGACTCAGGGGCGAGCGTTGCAGGGCCGCCGATTGCTGGCGTGATCATTGGGAGGTTCGGTGGTCCGCTGGCGATCTTCCTCGATTCATTCAGCTATCTGATCAGCGCGCTGATGCTGCGAAAGATCAAGCATGTTGAAGTGCCGCCCGTTGTGATCGAAGGAGCAGCTCCGTCGCGACTGCGAGACGAGATTCGTCAGGGCTTGCACTGGGTGTTGACGCATCCACATCTACGCGGCAATGCCGTCGCCGCACTCCTCTTCAACTTCTTTGGTGCGATCGCGAACGGCGCGGTGCTGATTGCCTACGGTCGCCGCGAGCTGCTCCTCCCTGCAGAGCTCCTCGGCCTCATCCTTGGCGCTGGCGTTCTCGGTTTGTTGATCGGCTCACTCACTGCGCGCAGGATCGCTGCGCGGATCGGAGTCGGACGCTCCATCATTCTCGGCGGCTTCCTTCTCCCCACCATGCCGCTCGGATTTGCGCTGCTTGATGTCTCAATGGGGGTTGCCGCCATTGCACTCCTCTCGGTGCTCTTCCAGGTCGTCGCCTTCTTCGGTGCCGCACTCTTCCATACGAATCAGGTCACGTATCGACAGCTGGTCACGCCAAAGGCGCTGCTCGGGCGCATGAACGCTTCCATGAAGTGGGTGATGCTGATCGGCATGCCGCTCGGCGCCGTGGTGGGCTCAATCATTGCCGAGCAGTTCGGACTGCAGGCGGCGCTGTACGCCAGCGCGATCGGGATCATCGTCGGGCCGATCCCACTCCTCTTCTCTGGGATTGCATCCGTGCGAAGGCAGCCAGAGCACACCGACTCGTAAATCGGACCGCTACGTGAGCGTTGAGGGTCAACCCCCGCGCGATGCTCGGATCAGCCGTGAGAACGCCCGACCCGACTCCTTGATCGTGCGCGTCTGCGTGGCGTAGTCCACGTAGGCATATCCGAAGCGCTTGGCGTAGCCGTAGGCCCACTCGTAGTTGTCGAGCAGCGACCAGCCGAAGTAGCCACGCAGGTCTACGCCCGCCTCAATCGCCTCTGCTGCGGCGCTGAGGTGCTCCATCAGGTACTGCTCGCGCTCAGGGTCGTAGATGCGTCCGTCGGGCGCCACTCTGTCTGGCCATGCGGATCCGTTCTCGGTGATGTAGATCTTTGGCGTCTTCCAATGGGTCTTCAACTTGATCAGGAAGTCGCGCATGACCGACGCGTCAATGCCCCAGCCCATATCCGTCTTCGGACCGTCGATGTGTCCCCAGTGGGTGCGTGCACCGTCGCCGCTCGGGTCGTCCGCGATCTTCGCCGGAAAGTAGTAATTGAGACCGTGCCAGTCGAGCCGCTCGGAGATGATCTTCATGTCGTCGGACTGAATCGGCATCGTCACGCCGGAGAAGTCGATCACCTCCTGCGGGTAGCTACCGAGATAAACTGGATCGTGGAACCAGTGGCTGTCGGTGAGATCTGCACGCCGAGCGGCGTCGCGATCCTCTGGGGAGTCGCTTGCGGGGATCGCTGGGCCCACGTTCATAACGATTCCCATCTCAAGGTTCGGCCGTGCGGCGCGGGCGGCGCGTACCGCCAACCCGTGACCGAGCAGCAGATGGTGTGAGGCGGAGAACGCAGCCTGTGCGTCTTCGATCCCTGGTGCCATGTCGCCGCTGAGATAACCGAGCCACGCGGAGCAGAGCGGTTCGTTGAGCGTTGACCAGCGCGTCACTCGATCGCCGAGTGCGCCGACCACGATGCTCGCGTAATCGGCGAACGCCTGCGCCGTGTCGCGCGACGGCCAACCGCCGCGGTCTTGCAGCGCCTGCGGCAAATCCCAGTGATAGAGCGTGGGGAACGGTTCAATCCCCGCTTCGAGCAGTCCGTCGACGAACTGCTCGTACCAGGCGAGCCCCTTCGGGTTCACCGCGCCTGTGCCGTCTGGCAGGATGCGCGGCCATGCAATGGAGAAGCGATAGGCTGTTGCACCGAGCTCCTTTAAGACGGCGATGTCCTCGCGCCAGCGGTGATACGAATCGCAGGCCGGCTCGCCGCTCTCGCCGTTGTGCGTCTTCCCTGGGATCGTTGCGAAGCGATCCCAGATGGATTCACCGCGACCGTCCTCTTTGGTGGCGCCTTCGATCTGGTAGGCGGCGGTTCCGAAACCCCAGGTGAAGCTTTTCGGGAATCGCCGCGCGAGTGCCGCCTGATCGATCATTTCTGACCCCTCCGTTCTAACTGTGGAGTCGGCGCGCGCCACCTCTCGCGATAAGGGTATCCACTGCCCACCCCTCCACCTCAGCTGTTTCATCAGGTGCGCCAGTCTCGTCCGCCGCCGCGCCGCCCCCGATAGACGACTAGCCTCACGTATATGACACGTGATCAAGCACACCTCGTGATTCCGTCGTTGCTCCCAGTGCCCAACCTTGACGGCGCTCGCCGGATTTTGGTCATCCAGCCGCACTACGACGACGCCGACATCGCGGCGGGGGGGACGCTCGCAACCCTTGCTGATGCGGGTGCGGCCATCCGCTACTGCACGGTGTTGGACGACCTGGTCGGCGTGATTGACGAGACGCTTAGTGACGAAGCTGCCGCTGCATCACTGCTTCGCGATCAGCGCGCTGCAGCCGCAATCATTGGGGTGAACGAATTGACGCATCTCGGATTTCCGGATGCGGGGAGCTGGAGTCGCTTCGATGTGCGCCCCCACCTCTTCCGTGAGATCCGCGACTTCCGACCAGACGTGATCTTCACGGCAGATCCGTGGCTCAGCGTTGAAGCGCATCGCGATCACTGGGAGGTCGGCTCCGTTGCGGCGGAGGCGGCGATCCTCTTCGGCATTCCGAAGCTGCCGTCGAGCAGCGCGAGTGTGGACGCGGCATGGCGTACTGCGCCGCCGTTCGACCTGCGCGCCGTCGTCTTCTTCTACACCGATGAGCCGAACACCTTCTCCCCGATCGACGGGACGTGGGACCGGAAGTCAGCTGCCGTATCCGAGTATCGCGCTCAGTTTTCTGCCGAGGAGCTGCCGCAACTGGTCACAACACTTGACGCTAAGGCGGCTCAGGTTGCGAGGGTGGGGGTCGGGGCGGGACGCCTCCCTGCGGGAACAACGCGCGCCGAGGCGCTCAAGGTGATCGACCCGAGAACCCTTCACGGCGCACGCTGACGCGCCCTGCCGACTTTAGGGGGCGGGCGTACAATCTTTCAGATGCGTAAACCTGCAGCGCTGATCGCCCTTCTCGCCGTGGCACTCGTGCTCGGCGGCTGTCAGGCCGCCTTCCCGCCATCGGCTGTGACGGAGGAGGGTCTCCTGATCGAGAACCTCTACGTGCTCGTCTTTGTGATGGCAGCCTTCGTCTTCGTACTGGTGGAAGGGCTGATTATCTGGTCGGTCATCAAGTATCGGCGTAAGCCAAACGATGCTGGCCTTCCTGCCCAAACGCACGGCAACCTCGTTCTTGAGGTGATTTGGACGGTGATCCCGCTCGTTGCGGTTATTGGCCTCTTCTTCGCATCCTCCCAAGTGCTCGGCGTTGTTGACGCCCGTAAGCCAGAGGAGGTTTCGGTAAAGGTGGAAGTTGTGGGCTACCAGTGGCAGTGGAAGTTCGGCTACCCAGCCGAGGGGATTGAGATCTACGGCACCGCCCAGAACTATCCAGAACTCGTTGTCCCAATTGACGAGCGCATTGAGGTCACGCTCGTTGCACAAGATGTGAATCACGGATTTTACATCCCTGAGTTCCTCTTCCAGCGCGACTTGGTCCCTGGAAAGGTGAACTACTTTGAGTTCACGCCGAACAAGCTCGGCACATTTACTGGTCAGTGCTCCGCCTTCTGTGGCCTCTTGCATCACGCGATGGGCTTTACGGTGCGCGTGGTGACGCGTGAGGAGTACAACGCATGGCTCGTTGAGATGACCCCAGAGCCCGCACCGAGCGAATCGCCGGTTGCGGTTGAGGCAGACCTGACGGCGGAGGTAAAGGAGTGGTCGGTCAGCTTGAGCGGTGCATCCACTGCCGCTGGCGACGTGACCTTCGGTCTGACGAACGCTGGCAACATCCCGCATGAGTTCATCGTCGTCCGCTCTGAACTCAGCGGAGAGGAGCTGCTCAACCAGATTGATCCTGCGACGAGCCGACTGGACGAGGAAGCGCTCGACGCGATCGGCGAACAGTCCGAGTTTTCCCCAGGTGAAATCAAGACGCTGACCCTCAGCCTGGAACCAGGGCGCTACGTGGTCCTCTGCAACATTGCGGGTCACTTCGGATCGGGAATGTACGCCGATCTTGAAATCACGGCAAACTAACAGGTACAGGAAGGAGGTCGCATGGCTACGACAACAGTGCGAGCGGCGGGGCTGCAGGGGTCGCGACTCTATGACTACCTGACCACAACCGATCATAAGAAGATCGGCATCTTATACACGATCAGCTCGTTCATCTTCTTGGCGATTGGTGGGCTGCTCGCACTCGGCGTGCGCACTGAGCTGGCGCAACCAGGCCTTCAGTACATGGACGAGTCGGTCTACAACCAGCTCTTCACCATGCATGCGTCGGTGATGATTTTCTGGGTGATCATTCCGTTCCTTGCGGGCATTGGTAACTACATCGTGCCGCTTCAGATTGGTGCGGCGGATATGGCCTTTCCGCGCATCAACGCGCTCAGCTTCTGGATGATCCCGTTCTCCGGGTTGATCGCCGCGTCTGGCTTCTTCCTTGGCGGCGCAGCGGATGCAGGGTGGACCGCCTATCCGCCACTGAGCAACATTACGTATAGCCCGGGGCCCGGCATGAACCTCTGGATCATGGCGGTCATCCTGGTTGGAACAAGTTCGATCCTTGGCGCGGTCAACTTCTTGGTCACCGTTTTCCGCATGCGCGCGCCGGGGATGACCCTCTTCCGCATGCCGATCATGGTCTGGACGATCATCGTCACAAGCGTGCTCGTCCTGATGGGAACCCCAGTGCTCACGAGCGCGCTGATCATGCTCTTTGTTGACCGAAACTTCGGCGGCAGCTTCTTCGATCCAACCACAGGCGGGTCGGCAATCTTGTGGCAAAACATCTTCTGGTTCTACAGCCACCCAGCGGTGTACATCATGGTGCTGCCTGGCATGGGCGTGATCTCAGAGATCATCCCAGTCTTCAGTCGGAAGCCACTCTTTGGGTACAAGGCGTTCGTCTTCGCCACTGCGGGGATCGGCGCACTCGGATTCTCTGTCTGGGCACATCACATGTTCACCACAGGGAGCGTCTTCCTTCCGTTCTTCTCCGTGATGACATTCCTCATTGCCGTACCGACCGGCGTGAAGATGTTCAACTGGATCGCCACCATGTGGCAGGGTCAGATCTCTCTCAAGACACCGATGCTCTTTGCGCTCGGCTTCCTCTCTATGTTCCTGATCGGGGGAATCAATGGTGTCTTCAGTGCTTCAGTTCCGGTTGACTACGCGGTGCACGCCACCTACTGGATCGTTGCGCATATTCACTATGTCCTCTTCGGTGGCTCCTTCCTGGCGATCATGGCGGGCCTCTACTACTGGTTCCCCAAGATGACTGGGAAGATGCTGGACGAAGGTCTCGGCAAGCTGCACTTTGCGATCGCGATGATCGGACTCAACCTGACCTTCCTCCCCATGCACACGCTCGGCCTCATGGGGATGCCGCGCCGCATTGCGGACTATTCGCCAACCGCCGGGTGGAATGACCTAAATCTCGCCGCAACCGTTGGCGGGTTCCTCGTTGGGATCAGCACGCTTCCACTCCTCTGGAATATCTACATCTCGCTTCGTAACGGCAAGGATGCAGGTCCAGACCCATGGGAGGCGAACACGCTGGAGTGGGCGACGTCGTCGCCGCCGCCGGCATGGAATTTTGATCGCCTCCCAGCGATCACCTCTGAGCGCCCACTCTTTGACGCGCGTCACGGTCGATCGGGTAGCGATCACGCATGAGTCTCGCCACAACGGAGCACGGTACACCTGAGGCGGTGAGCGGACACGGTTCGTCCGCACACGGTGCTGAGGGTCACGGAAAGAAGGGTCTCGGCAATCCCGTCCTTGGGATGCTCCTCTTCATCGTTTCCGAGATCATGTTTTTCGGTGGCCTCTTCGCCGCCTACTTCAGCCTTCGTGTGTCGGCCGGGACTTGGCCACCAGAGGGGAACGAAGCGTTCCTGATCAAGGAGCACATCCTCTTTCCGTCGATCCTCACACTCCTCTTGGTGATCAGCTCGCTCACCTGTCAGATCGCTGTTTGGCGCATCCGTCGTGGAGATCGGATTGGGATGAATCGCGCGCTCATGTTGACGGTCATCCTCGGCGTGGTCTTCTTGATCGGCCAGGTGTACGAGTACTCGCAGCTCGGGTTCGGAGTTGCGGACGGCACGTTCGGCGGTACCTTTTACATCCTCACCGGATTCCACGGCGCGCACGTCCTTGGCGGCGTGTTGATGCTTGGTGTCTGTCTCTATCGCGGAAGCCTTGGTCAATTCTCGGCGAAGCACCACGACATGGTGGAGGCGAGCTCCATCTACTGGCACTTCGTTGACGTGGTGTGGATCTTCCTCTTCGCGCTCCTCTACTTCGTCTGATCCCGTAACCCTGCAGCGTTAACTGCAGGGACTCGCATCAGTCGTTTCGGAACGCTCCCCCCGCCTTTAGCGCGGAGATCGCTTCGTCGAACGCTGTCGTGTGTCGGTCGGCTGCGTCCGCCGGGGTAGCGGGAGAGAAGAGCGCCATGTTGTGGAACGGGGTCATGATGATGCCGCGATTGAGCGCGTGCAGGTGCAGGTAGCGCTCCATCTCATGGTGCACTGCAGCAGCTGCCTCGGCACCAGTGCGTGGTGCCTCTGGCGTGAAGTGGTACTCGGCCCGTGCGCCGAGGCGTGTGACGCTCCACGGGATGTCGTGGCGTGTGAGTACCTCCACAACGCCATCCGCCCAGCGGCTTGCGGTGGCGATCATCTGTGGGAAGGCGTCGTCGGTGAGCACCTCTCTGAGGGTGGTGCGAATTGCAACGGCGGAGAGGACGCTTCCAGAAACCGTGCCGCCAATGCCGCCCGTGTCGATCTCATCGCGCTTGAGCTCTGCAGCGATCTGTTCCGCGAGTTCTCGCCGCATCCCGTAAGCGGCGCCAGGAAGACCGCCAGCGATCGCCTTCCCAATCACCAGAAGGTCTGGCTCAAGTGACCAGGCGGCAGTTGCGCCGCCAGGACCTAACGAAATAGTGTGTGTCTCATCTGCAATGAGGAGTGCGCCGTATTTTGTGGCCAAGGTTCGGAGTGCGGCGTGGTAGCCAGGATCTGGGAGCACGATGCCGATATTGGTCAGCGCCGGCTCAATCAAGATGGCCGCAACATCACCAGCGGCGAGCGCCGCCTCCGTTGCGACGAGATCGTTGATCTCTACGACACGCGTCGTGATTGAAGGATCCACTTGTGGACCGGTGTTCCCTGGACGAGCCTGCGCTGCTCCAGCGCTGCCGCCATGCGCTGCGATGGCGAACGTCTCGTCAACGGTGCCGTGGTAGCACCAGTTGTGAACCAAGACTTTGGGGCGCTTCGTGACGGCGCGAGCGATGCGTAAGACGAAGCGATTCGCGTCCGTTGCCGTGAGACAGAGCTGCCAAAGCGGGAGGCCGAAGCGACGCGTCAACTCTTCCGCCGCATCGATCGCCGCCTCCGATGGGAGCATGGTCGTGGCACCGTTCTCGAGCTGCGCTGCGATCGCGCGCGTGAGTGGCGCTGGTGCGTGGCCGGCCATGGCGGCGGTATCACCGAGGGCAAGGTCGAGGTACTGATGTCCGTCAACGTCGGTGATCGTTGCACCGCGCGCAGATGCTGCATACGGTGGGACTGGCGAGGCCCACCGCTGCATCCAGATCATGGGGACTCCACCAACGAGACTGCCACTCGCACGCGTAGCGAGCTGTGCCGCACGTGGATGTGCGCGCGCGAATCGATCGGACTCTTCCCCAAAGAGACGTGCAAGGTGTTCGTCGCTGATTCGCATTCGTGCACTCACCCCTGGATGCTACGCCTCTCGAGAAAAGCGTGAGGCTCCGTCCCACCCTGCGGCGGAACGGAGCCCCTCGCGCGCGTTTCGTTCGACTAGTTCGTTGGCATGAAGACGCCGGTCCACACCTGCCAGGCGAGGAGCGTCTTCGCCACGAGCGAGAGGATCATGTAGCTTCGCTCGCCGTAGAGGTAGTCCGCCCAGCGGCCAACCTTCAAGCGCTGCAACACCATGTTGACGGCGAAGATATTGAAGCTCACGAAGAGGCTCACGTAGATCGTGATCAACACCGGCTTGAAATCTTCAAGGCTGCCACCGTTCGGCGCGGTGCCCGTTGGCCAGTTCGCCAACGAGAGCCCGACCGTGGTGAACATGGCGATCCATGGCGCGATCCCCGCGATGCAGCCGAAGATGTAGTGGCTCCACTGAACGTTCTTTCGCCCAATGTTCGCCTCTTCCATCGACCAGCCGAAGAGGTTCATGGATGCGTTACAGACAGCGATCGCCACGAGCGCACCCGCGTCCGTGATGAAGCTCAGTGACGCAATGCCGATAATCATCAGCGTGGAGCTGAGTGCGTACTCAGCCCAGCGCATTGGATTGAACTGGCGCGCGAGCCAACCCTCATAGCGCTCACGGAGCGGGTATGCCACAAGGAAGTGGGCGAGCGCGGAGAGCCCGAAGAAGGCCGCAACGAGATACGCGAGTGGGAAGCTCAACAGGAGCTCCTTCCCCTGCGTGAATCCTGCGAACTGGCCATCCACGATGCTCGAGACCGGGTAGGTCCCTTCAAAGCGAACCAGCGCGTCCGTTGGGCTGATCGCCACAATCACCGCCGCCTGGATGCCGTGCAAGACGACAAGGATGCGGTTCCAGTTAAAGAGCTGCTTTGCGCGTGCTGGGGCGATCTTGGTGAACGTTGTCGTCACCGCCTCCGACCCTGTTGCGCGCGGCGCTGATGCAGCGCGCCTTCTGGTTGCTACTGCCACGAGTACCTCCACTATCTATTTTTGCAGTCCGTGAACGAACTGCGTAACGACTAGGGTACCCGACTCCTCATGCAGGAGACGTGCTAGCCAGCCAGGAGACGTGCGGCCGCGATCGCCATGACCGCCGCAAGGAGGCGTCGGAGCGTAATCAGGCTCACTCTCCGCGCACCGAGCTCGCTTCCAATCAGTCCACCCGCGGCGGCAGCAGCGAGCGCGAGCGGCAGTGTGGCGGGAAGGAGGTCGAGTGATGCGGGCCGTGCGGCGAGACCGGCGATTGAATTCGCCGAGATGAATCCTGCGGAGAGTCCCGCCGCTGCGCGCATGCTCGCCCAGCGACGCGCGATCACGAGCGGCGTGAGGAAGACGCCGCCACCAGTCCCCGTTGCTCCGGCCAGCAGCCCGATGACGGCACCAACCAGCGCAGCAACGAAGCGCCGCGGTGGGAGAGCCGCGCGCTCAGACGACGTATCGCTGCGCGCGCGCCCCGCGAGTCGGATTGCGGCGGCGATCAGCACCGTGGCGAGGAGCGGTCGATAAATCTCGTCTGAGATCTCGAGACTCCCCGCAAGGTACGCGGCGGGGATTGAGCCGATCACGAAGTAGGGGAGCGTGTGCCACGGGAGTTGGTTGGCCCGGGCGAACCGGACGACTGCAATGGAGGCAACCGCCAGGTTCAAGACGAGCGCGGTTGGGCGCATCACTTCAGGGGCGAGCCCCGCGAGCGCCATCAGGGCGAGGTAGCCGGTTGCCCCTGCGTGGCCCACCGAGGAGTAGAGGAGGGCCACGGCGAAGAAGGCGAGCGGGAGGAGCGCGGTGAAGAGGGCCGAATCCACGCACGAATCATAGGGGGGCGCACCCGCGCGGTCAGTTCCCCTCGCACTGGACTATCCTCGCGCGTAATGCGGATATACCGCAGGGGGAGGCGGCGCTGGCCGCCTTCACTGGACGTAACCAAGGAGTGGCAATGAAGAACCTACGGATCGGCGCGATCGGCGCCGTTCTCCTGATGGTCGCTGCGGCGTGCGGAGGCTCAACGACCTCTAGCGCCGACACCATCGCCTTCGCGGCGAAGGCATACCCAGCAGAAGGTCCGGCGGACTGCTCCGCTGAGGGCTACTACGGCTTCAAGCGCATCACCTCGACTGACGCGTCAACCGTCGTCTTCGAGCTCTGCGCACCTGACGTGGCGTTCATCCAGAAGTTGGCACTTACCAACTTTGTGATCAACGACTCCGGCTACCTTTCGACGGCAACTGCCGACGGCAGCATCGTTGAGAAGCCAAACGGCACAGGTCCATTCAAGTTCAAGGCGTGGGAGCGCGGGACGCAAATTGTCCTGGAGCGCAACGCAGACTATTGGGGCCAGCTCGCCACTTCAGGCACCGCTGTCTTCCAGTGGCAGGCAGAAGCCGCAGCGCGCCTCATTGCCTTGAAGGCAGGCACGGCTGACGGAATCGACAACCTTGCCCCAACGGATATTGCAGCTTCTGAGGCGGATCCTGCACTGCAGGTCATCCCGCGACCGGCGCTGAACATCATGTACGTGGGCATGAACTCTTCGATCCCGGGCGATCCTTTTGAGAAGCTCGAAGTCCGAAAGGCCGTGGCCCTTGCGTTGGATCGTCAGCGCATCGTGGAAACGTTCTACCCAGGCGGCTCGGAGGTGGCAAGCCACTTCACGCCATGCACCATTGCACACGGGTGTGCAGGTGAGGCCTGGTACGAGACGAACCTAGACGAAGCTAAGGCGCTGATGGCAGCGGCTGGCTACGCAAACGGGTTCAAGACAACGATCTCCTATCGTCAGGTGGATCGTGGATATCTCCCAGTACCCGCACAGGTTTCGGCCGACATCCAGGATCAGCTGAAGGCGATCGGGATCAATGCTGAAGTCAAGGAGATTGAATCGACCGCATTCTTGGATGCGGCAAGCAGCGGCACACTGGCTGGCCTCCACCTCCTTGGTTGGACGGGAGACTATCCAGACGCAACGAACTTCCTCGATGCTCACTTTGGCCCATCGGTGATCCAGTTCGGTGCACCGATCGATGCGATCACCAGCGCGCTCGCAGGGGCGGGCAAGACTGCGGTTGCTGCAGAGCGTGAAGCGCTGTATGCAGAGGCAAACAACGCCATCAAGGCGAATGTGCCGATGATTCCGGTCGCTCACGGCGGTTCAGCGGTCGCATTCGCGGCCGGCATCCAAGGCGCGCACTCGTCTCCCCTTGGCAACGAGGAGCTCGCCGCGTTCGGTTCGGGTGGCGACGACACATTTGTCTGGGTCCAGAACGGTGAGCCTGGTGGGCTCTACTGTGCGGACGAGACGGATGGTGAGTCACTGCGAGTCTGCGGCCAGATCGGCGAAGGTCTCTTCGGGTTCGTAACGGCTGGAGCGGAGACGAAGCCTCTCCTCGCCACCGCCTGCGAGGCCTCGGCAGACCTACTCACCTGGACCTGCACCTTGCGCACGGGCGTGAAGTTCCACAACGGCGCAGCGTTTGATGCCACTGACGTGGTTGATACGTTTGCTTCGCTCTGGGACTGCGCGAACCCATGGCACAAGGGTCGCACTGGTACGTTCGAGTACTTCGGATATACCCTCGGTGCGTTCTTGAACCCAGACAGCTGCGCGAAAGCAGAATGAGTGAAGCCGCACCCACCACCTCGCGGTGGTGAGTGCGGAAGCCCCCGTCGCCACCTTCGGGTGACGGCGGGGGCGCACTCTTCCAACTCGGTAGTGGAGGGCTGCAGCGAACATGACCACCTACATCATGCGACGGCTCTTGGTGAGCCTTCCCGTGATTTTCGGCATTCTGATTGCGGTCTTTGGGATCACGCGACTCCTCCCTGGTGATCCGTGCATTGCGCTCCTCGGGGAGAAGGCGACGGAAGCCACCTGCGCGGTGTTCAACGCCAGATACGGATTCGATCAGCCAATTCCCGCTCAGTTCGTCACGTACCTGCAGCAGGTGCTGACTGGCGATCTCGGCGAATCCATCAGGTTTGGTGTGCCAGTGACGCAGCTCATCGTTGACCGACTGCCAACGACCGTCGAACTCGCGGCGCTCTCGCTGACGATCGCCACCTTCTTCGGCATCAAGCTTGGCGTTCGATCAGCGACACGGCGCAATTCACGCACGGATGTCTCCACAATGATCTTCGCTAACCTTGGCGTCTCTATTCCCGTCTTCGTTCTAGGACTACTGCTCGCCTATTTCTTTGCGGTGGTCATGAAGGACACACCGATCGCGCTACCGCCGGCGAACCGCTACAGCGCGGGCGTGATCCCAACGGAGATTGCCGATGCATGGGGACTCTCTGGCCTGCAAGGACCGTTGCGTGGCCTCCTCGACTTCATCTCCAACATGGCGATCCCAAATGCGATCCTCACGCTCAACCCAGGGAATCTCGTGGACGCGGTGCGCCACCTGATCCTCCCCTCGGTTGCCCTCGCGACGATTCCGATGGCGGTGATCGCGCGTGTGACGCGGAGTTCGCTGCTGGATGTGCTCGGTTCGGACTACATTCGAACGGCACGTGCAAAGGGTCTCTCTGAGCGCGAGGTAGTCTCCAAGCACGCGCTGCGCAACGCGCTCCTCCCCGTCGCCACAGTCGTTGGACTCTCGCTTGGCGGGCTGCTCTCGGGCGCCGTGTTGACGGAGACAATCTTCGGATTTGCCGGGATCGGTCGGACAATCGCAGAGGCAATCACCGCGCGTGACTACGTGGTGGTGCAGGGCGTGACCGTGATTGTCAGTGTGGGTTATGTCGTGGTGAATCTCATCGTGGACATCAGCTACGCCTATCTGGATCCGCGTGTGAGGGTCAACTCGTGAGCCTCTCGACGCAGCCCGCGCGACCACAGACTCCCTTCCGGCGCGCGCTCCGCTCGTTTCTGGAGCAGCGGACCTCGCGGGTAGGACTCTCGCTTCTTGCGGTGCTCGTGATCGCAGCGCTCGGCGCAGATGTCTTCGCAAGCTACAGCCCGATTGATGTTCTGATCGATGAGGAGCCCGGGGCGGTTCGACTCGCGGGCCCGTGCATCAACCTGCTCGGTTGCGAAGGTCCGCAACACATCTTCGGCCTGGACAGCAATGTGCGCGATGTGTTTGCACGCGTGCTGCACGGTGCGCGCCTCAGCCTTCAGGTCGGCTTCCTCACCGTTGGCTTTGCGATCGTGCTCGGTTCGTTGATCGGCGCAGTCTCTGGCTTCGTTGGCGGCTGGGTAGACAACTTCTTCATGCGCATCATGGATGTGCTGCTCGCCTTCCCGAGCCTCCTCCTCGCCATTGCGATTGTGACCGTGATCGGTCCAGGACTGATCAACACGCAGCTCGCAATCGGCATCGTCGCGATCCCCATCTACGCACGTGTCATGCGCGCCTCCGTCTTAAGCCTGCGTGATCGTGAGTTCGTTGCGGCGAGTCGCGCACTCGGCGCATCGGAGACCTCCATTCTCTTCCGGAAGGTGCTGCCGAACGCCCTGACGCCGATCATCGTGCAGGGGACGCTCGGCATCGGCGGCGCAATCCTTGACGTTGCGGCACTCAGCTTCCTCGGTCTCGGCGCGCAACCACCAACGGCCGAGTGGGGCTCTATGATCGGTGCCGATCGCAACCTCCTCTTCTCGTCGCCACACGTGGTCATCTTCCCTGGCATTGCGATCACCATGACCGTGCTCGCCTTCAACCTGGTCGGCGACGGTCTGCGTGACGCGCTCGACCCACGGCTGCAGCGGTAGGAGGGGGCGATGGCTGATCGGCTCCTTGAAGTGCGCGACCTCCAGACATCGTTCCGCATGCGCGACGGCATCGTTCGCGCCGTAGATGGCGCTACGTTTGGTGTAAATCGCGGCGAAGTGCTCGGTCTCGTGGGCGAGTCGGGCTGCGGAAAGAGCGTGACCTCACTCTCGATCCTGCGCCTGATCACTCCGCCAGGCCAGATCACGGGCGGCAGCGTCCGCTTTGACGGCCAGGACCTGCTCACTGCAAGTGAGGCGGAGATGCAGAAGATTCGCGGGAACCGGATCGCGATGATCTTCCAGCAGCCGAACTCCTCGCTCAACCCAGTCCAGAAGTTGGCAAATCAGATTGGCGAGGTGCTGCGCATTCACAAGGGGCTTGATGAGAAGGCGGCACGCATGCGCGGCATTGAGTTGCTCGAGCTGGTTGGGATTCCGGACCCAGGCCGACGTGCTGACGCCTACCCGCATGAGATCTCTGGCGGGATGGCGCAGCGCGTCATGATCGCGATGGCGCTCGCCTGTGAACCAGAGTTGCTCATTGCCGATGAGCCAACCACTGCACTTGATGTGACGATTCAGGCACAGATCCTTGAACTGCTCCGCGATCTTCGTGAGCGACTCGGCACCGCCATCGTGCTGATCACCCACGACCTTGGTGTTGTCTCTGAGTTCTGCGATCGCGTGGCGGTGATGTACGCCGGCGAGGTGGTGGAGGAGCAGGGTCGCGACGCGATCTTCGACAACCCACGTCACCCGTACACGCAGGGACTCCTCGGTGCGATCCCGCGCGCAGGGACGGGTCGTGGACAGCTGCGCGTCATTCCGGGGCAGGTTCCATCGCTCACCGAACCCATCTCCGGGTGCCGATTTGCGGATCGCTGCGGACAGCGTGAAGCGGCGAACCTTGCCGCATGCAGCGCGCAGCATCCTGATCTCCTCGCACATGCGGGTGCTGCTGGAAGCATCGTGCGATGTCACCTCTACGATCCTGCGCATGGTGGCGCTGCGGCAAAGGGGGGAGTGCGATGAGCGAAGAGCGCAGCGCACCAGCGAACACGGCATCTGCGAACAGAGCCCCCGTTGGCGCACCACTGCTTGAGGTGCGCGGCCTCGCCAAGACATTCCCAGTTCGCGCAGGGGCGTTGCAGCGCGTCGTGGGTCATGTGCGTGCCGTTGATGGCGTTGACTTTGAAGTGCGCGCGGGTGAAACCCTCGGACTCGTTGGTGAGTCTGGCTGCGGAAAGACCACCGTTGGTCGGCTGATCCTTCGCCTCATTGAACCAACGGGAGGATCAGTCCTGTTTGAAGGCACGGACATCACTGGGCTGAAAGGCTCGCAACTCAAGTCGTACCGACGCAAGGCGCAGATCGTCTTCCAGGACCCGTTCGCGAGCCTTGATCCGCGCACACCGATTGGTGAAGCGGTTGCTGAAGGGCTCCACATCCACAAGATTGGCAGTGCCAAAGAGCGCGAGGCTAAAGTTGCAAAAACGCTTGAGATGGTCGGGCTCCGACCGGAGAGCGCGCGTCGATACCCACACGAGTTCTCTGGCGGTCAACGCCAACGTGTCGGGATCGCTCGTGCACTTGTGCTCGACCCGAGACTCATTGTCTTGGACGAGCCGGTCTCGGCGTTGGACGTCTCTATCCAGGCGCAGGTGCTGAATCTGCTCGCCGAACTTCAGAAGGAGCTCGGACTCTCGTATCTCTTTATTGCCCACAACCTTGGGGTGGTGGAGCATCTCTGCGATCGGATCGCGGTGATGTACCTCGGCAAGGTCGTGGAGACGGCGCCAGCCGCGGATCTCTTCAAGGACCCATCGCATCCCTACACGCGCGCGCTCCTCTCGGCGGTGCCCGAACCCGACCGAAGAGAGCGTCGCGACCGCATCATCCTGGAGGGTGATGTCCCTTCCCCGTTGAATCCACCGAGCGGCTGCACATTCCACCCGCGATGCAGAGAGAGCGTCGCCGCCTGTTCGGCGGAGACACCCTCCCTGATCAACCTTGACCCAACCGGCTCACGGCGAGTCTCATGCATCCGTCGAGGAGTAGACGCGGTCTAAGCGCGGCCCCCAGCCTTCACTGGCGCGCCCGATGCGAAGTAGTCACGCACCCACGCTGGGAGCTGATTGGCAATTCGTGCATCGAGCCCGTTGAAGTTACCTGCGCCAACGATTGCAAGTCCGAACGTCACCACGGCGTAGGTGAGGTGCTGATTCACGATGCCGTAGGCAAAGTCCCATGCCGCAACAAAGAAGAAGAGCATCATCAGTGCGCCCGCCGCCGCGGCGAACCGCGTGGCAAGCCCAAGGATCAGCGCCGCACC
>JBBAWP010000018.1:0-21552 GCA_040397155.1 Candidatus Limnocylindrus sp. | reverse complement strand
GGGGAAGAGCGCCGACTCGCTCAGGCGCTCCTCGCGCGTGAGAGCCAGCCTGTCAGCCTTGAGCGTCTGCGCATCGGGATTGATCAGACCGCGCTTCGCCTTGAAGCGGATCGTCTCGAAGAGGCGATGGCCTGGGCACGTTCAGAGATCGCGGAGGCGGAACGTGCCGCCGATGTCGCCAGGGTGCGAGAGCTCATGGAGCAGGGGCGAGAACTGAGCGTAAAGCGTAAGGTCTTGGATCGGCGCCTGATGGCCGCTGGCGTAATGACCGCAGGGAAGGGGGGCACACGATGACCGCAAAGAAGAGCGCACCAGTGACAAAGCCCGCAGCGCCACTCGCGGCAAAAGCTCCAACGAAGCCTGCGACCAAGCCCGCGCCCGCAAAGTCAGCGAAGCCTGCTGCGAAGCCTCCTGCAAAGAAGGCTGCCGCGCCAAAGCCCGCGCCAAAGACTCCTGCCAAGGGGGCAGGGAAGCCTGCGCCTAAACCTGTGAGCATCAACACGAAGAAAGCCGCTACACCTAAAGCTGTAGCTTTAAAGCGTGCCGCCGCGAAGCCAACCGTAAAGCCAGCCGCGAAGTCATCGACTAAGCCAGCGGTGAAGCCTGCGGGCAAGACGCCGGCAAAGTCCAGCGCGAAATCCCCAGCGAAGGCTGGGAAGGCTGGCGCAGCAAAAACTACAGCTGCTTCAAAGTCGCCAACTTCGAAACAAGCAGGGAAGCCAGCAGGGAAGCAGGCAGCGAAGCCCGTTTCGGCGAAGCTAGCGCCTCCAGCGAAGGGCGCCAAGGCGGGGAAGGGTGTACCAGCGGAGGTTGATCCAACGGCGAAACTGGCAGGGATTGCGGAACCTGGCGCTGGCGATCTCGCGGAGATCGAGGCGGACGGCGTAGAGATTCTTGATCCTGAGGCGGCAGCAGCAGCACTTCTCGAAGTGGCTGCACCTGAAGTCGCTAAGGCGGCAGAGGCGGTTGTCGAAACCGTCACTGAATCAACGGGCATTGACGACCCGGTGCGCATGTATCTCAAGGAGATCGGTCGGGTCGGCCTGCTCACTGCCGAAGAGGAGGTCGTCCTCGCAAAGATGATCGAGCTTGGCGAGCAGATGGCGGACGAGCCGTGGAAGGCTGTCTACAACCTGCACCAGTGGACGTACCACGAGACGGAACTGAAGACGCGCAAGAAGAAGGAGTGGTACCGCTTCGATCCTGTCTTGGCGGAGAAGGCGCACGCCACCTTCCGTGAGGCGATCGCGTTCTACGTGAAGAAGCAGAAGCTCGGCGAGTGCAAGATCACGGGCTTTGACAAGGCGGCGCGAGACGCAGCGACCATGCCGGGTGGCGACACGTTGCAGAAGAACTTGCTTGTCGCGAAGAGTCTCGTGAAGGTGTTCAACGATCCAAGCAAGCGCAGCACCGCGGCGAAGACGCAAGAGCTTGTGGACTTTGCCTTCCAGGCGGTGAGCTCGGGCGATCTGAACAGCCGCGACAACCCGGTGCTGAGCAAGCTCTTCGTCTGGTCGCGCGATGAGATCGCCTGGCCTGCGTCAGAGGCGTATGTGCAGTCAGGGAAATACGTCGGGGCAGCGGGCGAGGATTGGCTGCGCGCAGGTGGCTGGGATCCTGAGAACCCAGCACTCGGCAAGCTCCGTGGTCGTGAAGGAGCGGTGGTGCAGCTCGGCTGGCGCGGACGCGAGGAGCTGACCAAGGCGAACTTGCGCCTCGTCGTCTCAATCGCGAAGAAGTACATCGGCCGTGGCATGAGCTTCCTCGATCTCATTCAAGAAGGGAACATCGGTCTGATTCGCGCGGTTGAGAAGTTTGAGTACATCAAGGGCTTCAAGTTCTCCACGTATGCAACCTGGTGGATCCGCCAGGCGATCACGCGAGCGATCGCCGATCAGGCACGCACGATTCGAATTCCTGTGCACATGTATGAGCAGTTGAATCGGCTGACGCGCATTCAGCGTCAGCTCTTCCAGGAGCTCGGTCGTGAGGCAACGGATGAGGAGATTGCGACGGAGTTGACGAAGGTCACCGAGACTGAGGTGACGGCGGAGCGCGTCCGCGAGATGCGGAAGGTGAGCCAAGAACCGGTCTCACTGGAGACACCGATCGGCGAAGAGGAAGATAGCCATCTCGGTGACTTCATCGAGGATAAGGCGGCGAAGAAGCCAGACGAGGCGGCGAACAGCCAACTCCTGAGCGAGCAGATCGTCGCAACGCTTGAGTCGCTCAGTGCGCGCGAGCAGCGCGTGCTCAAACTGCGCTTCGGCCTTGAGGATGGGCGACAGCGCACGCTCGAAGAGGTGGGTGCGGAGTTCAACGTTACCCGCGAGCGCATTCGCCAGATTGAGGCGAAGGCGTTGCGCAAGCTGCGTCATCCATCACGCTCGCGCAAGTTGCGCGATTATCTTGAGTAGCCATGACAGTGCATGAGACAACAGCACTCGTACCGGAGGGGGTAGGGCTTCACGCCCGCCCAGCGGCGCTCTTCGTGCAGATGGCGGCGGGCTTCGCGTCTGCGATCCGCCTGACCTGTGGTGATCGGACGGCAGACGGAAAGTCCATTCTCGGAGTCCTGCAGCTCGGGGCATCCGCTGGCAGTCAGGTGACCATTCACGCGGAGGGCGGCGACGCGGAGAAGGCTGCCGAGCAGCTCGCCGCCTTCATCCGCGAGATCGCCTAGCGGCGGTCGCACGTGGCGCGCCAACGCCCCCCGTGAGCCACGGCGGCAAGGCAGACTGAGGCTCTGAGCGCCGGCTCAGGAGTATAAGAAGGAGGAGTTGCGATGGGCCAGGATCTAGTTGCGACCGCAAAGGCGGTGATTAAGGGTCTCGGTGGTGCGAGCAACATCAAGTCGAGCGAGCCGTGCATCACGCGCATCCGTTGCGACCTTGTTGATATGAAGAAGATGAACGAGGCGGCACTCAAGAAGGCGGGGGCGATCGCCGTCGTGAAGTTCGGCAAAGGGGTCCAGGTGGTGATGGGCACGCTCTCGGACAACATTGAGTCCGAGATGCGCCGCCAGATGAAGCGCTGAGTGAGCGCCCCCGTCACGATCCTCGCCCCGTTTACTGGGCGCGTCGTGGCCTTCGCCGACCTTCCCGACCCCGTCTTCGCGCAGGGGATCATGGGGGACGGGGTCGCACTCGACCCTGAAGAGGTAGCTAGCGTGACCGCCCTTGCCCCATGCGATGGGAGCGTGGCGAAGGTCTTCCCTGGCGGCCACGGGATCGCTATTGAGAGCTCTGCGGGACCAGTCCTCCTACACCTCGGGCTCGACACGGTTGCCCTCAAGGGGGTCGGCTTGAAGGCCCTCGTAGGGGATGGAGATCAGATCGTTGCGGGCCAGCCCCTCGTGGAGCTTGCGGCGTCCAGCATCCGTGCGGGCGGCACCTCCCTCCTCACCCCCATCGTGGCGATCGGGGGGCAGCGGGTTGAGCACCTTGCCACTGCCGGGACACAGGTACGGGCGGGAGACCCCCTGATGGTGGTCCACCCCGCCTAGCTCAGCCGCCGAGATGCCCCCCCCTTTGACCCGTGGCGAGGGGACCCGTGGCTGGGGATGGTAAAGGGACCTTAATCAAACCCCTTGCCATACCGCTACACGGCGGGTAGGGTTATCCACAAGCGCGAGCCGTCCTGACCGCAAGGGCAGGGCCTCACGCTTAAGTGGAGGTAATGGGAATGTTTGAGCAACTACAGAAGATCGGGAAGGCGTTGATGCTCCCGATCGCGGTGCTCCCCGCAGCGGCGCTTCTGCTCCGCATCGGCGTGCTCCTTAGCAGCGACCTGAAGGTCGCGGACGGGACGGCCCTGACGGTCGTCTGGAATGTAATGACGATCGCCGGCGATGCCGTCTTCGGCAACCTGGCGCTCCTCTTCGCCATCGGTGTGGCTGTTGGCCTCACTGAAGGTGCTGGTGTGGCCGCCCTTGGCGCCGCAGTCGGCTATCAGATCTTGGCGAAGATCAACGGCGTCGGCTCACTGATCGACGTGCTGAATAAGGTCGAGGCACCTGCAAAGGTGAACATGTCGGTCTTCGGCGGCATCCTGATCGGCGTGATCGCCGCATGGGCGTACAACAACTACAAGGACATGAAGCTGCCGAGCTACCTCGGCTTCTTCGCCGGTCGACGCTTCGTACCAATCGTCACGGCGTTCGCGTCGGTGGCCGCTGGTATCGTTGCTGGCTTCATCTGGCCACCAATTGGTGCTGCCATTCAGGAGTTCGGCAACCTCATCGTGACGATGGGTGGCATCGGGCTGGTCCTCTACGGTTTCGCGAACCGCATGCTCCTCTTGGTGGGCTTGCATCACATCTTGAACACGTTCGTCTGGTTCCAGCTCGGAAGCTTTACGAAGGCCGACGGCACAGTAGTGACCGGCGACCTGAACCGCTTCTTCGCTGGTGACCCAACGGCGGGTCCATTCATGGCTGGCTGGTTCGTGGTGATGATGTTCGGCCTCCCGGCCGCGGCATACGCCATCTATCAGGCGGCAGACAAGAGCGAGAAGAAGTCAACCGGCTCCATCATGGGTTCGGCAGGCTTCACCTCGTTCCTCACCGGAATCACGGAGCCGATTGAGTTCAGCTTCGCCTACGCGGCACCGGTGCTGTTCGCAATCCACGGACTTCTTGCGGGCGTGGCCCTTGCCATCTGTGCACAGCTTGACTGGGTACAGGGCTTCGGCTTCTCCGCAGGCTTGATCGACTATCTGTTGAACTTCACGTTGGCATCTGCTGCATCGACGGGCGGAAGCACAGGACCTCTCGGGATCCTAGGCCTCGGCGTAGTCTTTGCTGCGATCTACTACGTGCTGTTCGCAGCGGCGATCCGCACGCAGAACCTTGCGACCCCGGGTCGCACGCCGGTCAAGGCAAAGGGCCGACGCTAACTCGTGAAACTTTCCGCCGAAGCTCTGAAAGCGTAGGCGGAGCGCAATGGACGAGCTGATCGTCCTGGGGCTGGTAGTCGCCGTTTGGTGGCTACCAGCCCTGCGCGTTATTCGGGATATGGACGAGATCCCAGGGATCCCTCGCCCACTCTTCTGGTCAGTCCTCCCCGTGATCGGCTTGCCGATCATTGGGCCCCTCTTCTATGCAACGTGGCTTCGCCGCAGGCTCTTCAACATTGGTGCCAACGCCATGCAACTCCGCGAAGAGCGGAATCGTGCCCGCCGCGCTCGTGGCGCAGGCGAGGAGCGTGGCGACCCCTCTCGTCGTCGCTGACCCTGCTACCATTTCGCCCTTGGCAGCCTTGCGCTGCCGACCTGTTCCGGCGTAGCTCAGTGGTAGAGCGGGCGGCTGTTAACCGCTAGGTCGTAGGTTCGAGCCCTACCGCCGGAGCCAGCTTCATTGCAGCGCGTGAGAGAGCGCGAAGGGGGGACGAGATGGTTGGAACTGGACTCAGTGAAACCCCCGCTGCATACCGCGCCAAACTTCTTGCACAAGATGATGCGCAGATTGACGCGTGGGTGGCTGGCTCCCTCCGCGACATCGCCAAGCGGAAGGGTGTCGTCCAGGCGATCCATGAGTTCGGCAAGGCATCAGGGCTGGACGAAGATGGCCTCGCGGGCGCATTCACCGCTGGAGGCGGCGCCGCCGCCACCATGGGTCGCGATGATGAGAACCGCCTGATCTTCCCCGCGGTGGCGCTCTGGGCCCTTGTGCCGGGCATTCACACCGTAGACCCAGCGCGTGGCAAGGATCGACTGATCAACTTCCTTGTGGCGACCTTCGAAGAGGTCGTTTACATCTAACGGCGCGGCTCGTGATCTCGCGGCACGGCTGCGGGAATAGGGCCTGCGCTACTCGCCTTTCTGGCGAAGGATCGCGGCGAGGTTGTCGAGCTTGTTACGCGCGATCTGCAGCCACTTCGCCATGTTCATGCGGTCCAGCTCGTTGAGCTTCACGGATCTGTCGGCGCGGTCAATTGCATGCAGGATGTTCGCAAGCTCATCAATGGCGTTCCCGAGCGACTCCCGTGCGTTCGTAAGTCCAGCATCACTCGCTGCTGCAAGGGGAGAGGTGGTCTCACTGCCGACAGGCACGCTGCTGTTCTGAATGATGGACGGCTGGGTGAACGGTGCAGTTGGCGCTGGCGGAGCGGTGTGAGCAACGGGCGCTTGTGACGAGGTCACCGATGTGGCTTGGGCAGGCGCGCCAAGGCTCGGGCGATCGCTCTCACCGCGTACCACGCTCTTTAGACGTGCGAGCGAGAGTTCGCCGCGTGCAATCTGCGCAGCGAGTTCGGCACGACGTGCAGGGTCGTCAATCTTCATCAGCTCGTAGGCGTGGCTGATGGTGTCAGAGCGTTCCGCAACGAGGGCGCGGACATCGGCGGGTGCTGCAACTAGGCGGAGACGGTTCTCAATGTAGCCCTTATCCTTGCCGAGCTTATCGGCAAGCTTTCGAATGCTGTACCCGAGTTCGGTGGTCATGCGCGCAAAGATTGCCGCCTCATCGAGCGGAGAGAGGTCTTCGCGCTGGAGGTTCTCAATCACCGCAATCTCAATCGCCTGCTCATCGCTCATCTCTTCAATGATCGCGGGGATCATCGCGAGCGCGAGCGCGGTGACGGCGCGCCAGCGTCGTTCGCCGGCAACGATCTCGTAGTGCCCACGATCGAGCGGACGGACCAGAATCGGCTGCAAGACGCCGTGCTCACGAATACTTGCAGTGAGGTCGTTGAGTGCATCTGGGTTTGCGGCGATTCGCGGCTGCTTTGGATTCGGTGAAATCCGGTCAACGGCAATCTGTCGTACGGCGCGATCATGCTGCTCACCCTCTGGCTTGAGGAGCGAGAGGACGGAGTCGCTGAGCTTCTCCTCCTGCGCGAGGCGCTGGCTCGCCGCTGCGCGGAAATCAGGCTTGGCCACGTGCGATCACCTCCGCTGCTAGTTCGCGATACATTTCCGCCGCGTCCGAGACGGGAGCGTAGACCGTGATGGGCTTGCCGGTGAGCGGAGCTTCGCCGAGACGCACCGTGGAGCCGATGATTGTCTTGAAGACTGGAGCATCTGCATACCCCTGCATCTCTGCGAGCATCTCTTTGCCAAGCACGGTGCGCTGGTCAACAAAGGTTGGGAGGAGGCCAAGGACTGTGAGATCCTTATTGAGCTTCGCGTGGATCGTCTTCACAACGTTGAGTAGGTTCTTTAGCCCCTTCAGCGCGTAGTACTGCGCCTGTACAGGGACGATCACGGCATCCGCAGCGACGAGGCTGTTGATGGTGAGTAGGCCGAGCGTTGGCGGGCAGTCGATCAGGATGTAGTCATACGCGTTGCGCGTGCCGTCTTCGAGCGCCTCACGCAGTGCGTACTCGCGCCCCATGGCGTTGAAGAGGTCTACCTCGGCAGAGGCGAGGTCGAGGGTGGCGGGGGCTACGTCAATGCCAGGGAAGTCGCTGTGAAGAATGATCGGAGCCAGGGCACGCTCCTGCGAAATGAGAACGTCGGCGGTAGAGCGGGAGACATCTGCGAGATTGAAGCCGAGGCCGGCGGTCAGGTTCGCCTGGGCGTCCATATCAATGGCGAGGACCTTGAGGCCGCGTTCAGCAAGCGCCCCTGCAAGGTTGACGACTGTCGTTGTCTTTCCGACGCCGCCCTTCTGGTTGGCGACCGCAATAACCTTCCCCATGAAACCCCCTCCGCGAGCGCTGGCGGTGTGCCGCCTAGTGCGCCAAGCGCATCCTACCCCCTTGTCTTTGTTCGTAGCTCCGCCTGTGCGCGCTGTCTGCGCGCACGGACGGCGCACAGGCACCCTGTCCGTGTGGAGAGGGGGTTGGACCCCCAGTCCGGGTGTCTGGGGGCGTGGGGGTGTGGGAGAATCGGCGAACCAACGAGGGTGGTCAAGAGAGTAACAAACGAGGAGGACGTGATGGCGGGAGACGGGGAGCGGGAGACGGCGCGTACCTCGACCAGCTCGGGCCTCCCCCTCAGCCAGGAGTACGGGCCAGAGAGCGCCGCCGGGCGACCATCTGATGCCACGGGGACGGCCGGCTCCTACCCCTACACCAGAGGCGTCCAGCCAACCATGTATCGAGGGCGGCTCTGGACGATGCGCCAGTACGCGGGGTTCTCCACTGCCAAGGAGTCCAACGCCCGCTATCGCTACCTCCTGGAGCAGGGTCAGACTGGACTCTCGGTCGCCTTTGATCTCCCTACTCAGATGGGATACGACTCAGACGCGCCAGAGGCCGAGGGGGAGGTTGGACGAGTCGGGGTGGCGATTGATTCGCTCGCCGATATGGAGCAGCTCTTCGACGGAATCCCACTCGACAAGGTCTCTACCTCCATGACGATCAACTCCACCGCCCCCATCCTGCTCGCCCTCTACGTGGCGGTGGCGGAGCGACAGGGGGTGTCGCGCGCTGCGCTCTCGGGTACGACGCAGAATGACCTGCTCAAGGAGTACATCGCTCGAGGCACGTACATCTTTCCGCCAGCACCATCACTGCGTCTGATCACCGATGTGGTTGAGTGGAGCAGCGCGGAGCTACCAAAGTGGAACACCATCAGCATCTCTGGGTATCACATGCGCGAAGCGGGGGCGACTGCGGCGCAAGAGCTCGCCTTCACCTTCGCCAATGCCATCGCGTATGTGGAGGCGGCAGTTGCAAGGGGGATGCAGGTGGATGCGATTGCGCCACGACTCTCCTTCTTCTTCGCGGCGTGGACCGACATCCTGGAGGAGACGGCAAAGTTCCGCGCAGCACGGCGCATCTGGGCACGCCTCATGAAGGAGCGATTCGGCGCGACGAACGAGAAGTCGCTGCTCTGCCGGTTCCACGTGCAGACGGCGGGGTCCGCACTTACCGCTCAATCCATTGACAACAATGTTGTACGCGCTGCGTATCAGGCGCTCGCCGCAGTTCTTGGCGGCGCACAGAGCCTGCACGTCAATGGAAAAGATGAGGCGCTCGCGCTTCCAACGGAAGAGTCGGCTCGACTCGCGTTGCGCACGCAGCAAGTGCTCGCCCATGAGGCAGGAGTTGCTGGAACGGTTGATCCGCTGGGCGGAAGCTGGGCCATTGAGGCGCTCACTGACACGATTGAGAGCGAAGTGCTCGCGCTGATCGCGGAGACCGATCGCCTTGGTGGTGCAGTTGCAGCGATCTCTGCTGGCTTCCCGCAGCGCGCAATTCAAGACGCTGCGTTTGCATATCAGCGTGACGTTGAAGGGGGAACGCGCGTCATTGTTGGTGTCAACCAGTTCGTTGACGAAGCGGTCACCACGCCACCGATTGCGCGCATTGATCCGGCGCGAGAGCGTGAACAGGTTGCGTCGCTCAAGAGTTTCCGCGCGTCGCGTGACACTGCAGCGGTTGCGGAGAGGCTCGACGCGATCAAGGTGGCCGCACGTGGTAGCGAGAACTTGATGCCGCACCTGATCAGCGGCGTGAAGGCTGGGCTCACTGTTGGCGAGATCAGCGGTGCACTCCGCGAGATCTGGGGTGAGTACCGGGAGTCACTCGTCCTGTGAGCGAGGGCGATCGCATGGACCGGCTCGGCGCCCTCCCAGTGCAGGGTCGCATCCATCACGTGGCGACGGTGGTGAAGGACATTGATGCGGCGGTGAATTTCCACGCTGAGGTGCTTGGACTTCCGTTGGAGCAGATCGCGGATGTCCCTTCGCAGGAGGTACGGATCGCCTTCCTCACCGCGGGTGACTCAAAGATTGAGCTCGTCGCTCCAACGAACAGTACAAGTGGCGTCGCGCGCTTCCTCGCGTCGAAAGGTGAAGGGTTTCATCACCTCTGCCTTGAGGTTGCGGACATTGATGCAGAGCTGCAGCGCCTCGCTGGCGCAGGAGTTCAGCTGATCAACGCCGTTGCGGTGGAGGGCGTTGAGGGCCCGGTCGCCTTCCTTCATCCGAAGAGTTGTCACGGCATCTTGGTGGAGTTGATTGAAGCGCCAGGTGGCCCAGCGTGGAAGCGCCTCGGCTACGGAGACCCTACGGAACTGCGGATTCGTTAGCGCCCTCAGCGCCGAGCGCGCGTCGCGCGTCGGCTAGGACTTCTTGTAGCCAGCCTCGATGAGAAGGCGGGGGAGTTCAGTAGGGGAGCCAGCCAGCTTGAAGCCGGCAGCCTCAAGGGCTGCGATCTTGTCCACTGCGCGCCCTGAGGCGCCAGAGACGATCGCCCCTGCGTGCCCCATACGACGCCCCTCAGGGGCGGCACGTCCAGCGATAAATGCGACGCGTGGAAGGTGCTTCAAGTTCTCCGCTGCCCAGGCGGCCGCCTCCTCCTCGGCAGACCCACCGATCTCGCCGATCAAGACGATCGCACGCGTTGCTGAATCTGCCGCAAAGAGCTCCAGCGCCTCGCGGAATGTGGTGCCGATGATCGGGTCGCCACCGATGCCGAGGCAGGTTGACTGACCGATCCCCGCATCCGTCATCGACTGCACCGCTTCGTAGGTCAACGTTCCGGAGCGGCTCACCACGCCAACGTCGCCGGGGAGATGGATTGACGCGGGGATGATACCAACCTTGGTGCCGCTCCCGTTTGCGCCAGGTGATGTTGCACCAGGGCAGTTCGGTCCAATCAGGTGTGCGCCGTGCGCGCGAACAATCGCGAGCGCACCAACCATGTCGTGAACGGGGATCCCTTCAGTGATACAGAAGATGACCTTGATGCCCGCCTCAGCCGCTTCGGCAATTGCATCGCCAGCGCCCGCAGCTGGAACAAAGATGCAGCTCGTGTTGGCACCGGTTTCGCGCACCGCGTCGATCACGGTGTCAAACATTGGGACGCTCTCATCAAGTGCGCGCTCTCCGCCGCGACCCGGAGTCACTCCGGCGACGATCTTGGTGCCGTATGCCGCCATCTGCGCGGCGTGGAATCCGCCTTCGCGACCGGTGAGTCCTTGAACAACGAGACGTGTCTGCGGTCCAACCAGGATGCTCATGCTGCACCTCCTGCGGCGAGTGCCACCGCCTTCTCCGCCGCTTCATCAAGGCTTGCTGCCGTTGCAAACCCACCCGCGGTGAGGAGCTCCGCCGCCTCTTTTGCGTTTGTGCCAACGATGCGCACCACCATCGGGACGGTGCGCTCTTGCTGGCCACGTGCCTCAATAAGTCCGCGCGCAACCTCATCACCACGCGTGATGCCGCCAAAGATATTGACGAGGATTGCCTTGACGCCTGTGTCCGCAAGGATGATGCGCATGGCGGCGGCAACCTTATCGGCGCGAGCACCGCCGCCAATGTCCAGGCCGTTTGCTGGCGTACCGCCAGCTCGTGTCTCAAGGTCAAGTGTGGTCATGGCAAGTCCTGCACCGTTGACCATGCAGCCAATGCTGCCGTCGAGTCGGATATAGGCGATCCCCATCTCGCGCGCCTCGCGATCAATAGGATCTTCACTATCTTCGTCGCGCCACGCTTCAAGCTCTGGGTGACGGTCAAGTGCGGAGTCGTCAATTGTGACCTTCGCATCAAGGCAAACGAGTCGTTCGCCGCCTGGAAGCTCGGGCGCTGGAACAACAGCGAGCGGGTTCACCTCAACGAGATCGGCATCAGATTCGCGCGCAACGCGGACGAGGCCCGTTGCGATCGCGACGAACTGCTTGAGGAGATCACCGCGTGCACCGATGCGGAGCCCGAGGCGTCGCGCCTGGAAGGGGAGGAGTCCAGCATGCGGATGTGCGTTCTCGCGAATGATCGCCGTTGGATCTTTTGCGGCGACCTCTTCAATCTCCATTCCTCCGGCGGCTGATGCCATGAGGAGAATTCCGCGGCTGCTGCGGTCGATGAGTGCGGAGAGGTAGATCTCGCGGAGGATCTCCGCCGCGGGAGCCACGAGCACACGACGCACTGGGAGGTCTTTGATCGTGAGTGCAAGAATCTGCGCTGCGATCTTCTCCGCCTCCTCGGCGCTCCCGGCGAGCTTGACGCCGCCCGCCTTGCCGCGTCCGCCAACGAGCACCTGGGCCTTGATGACAACCTGTGTGGCGCCGCCCGCAAAGAGTCGCTCCGCAGTGGCTCGGGCGGCGGCTGGGGTTGTTGCAACTTCGCCGTCAGGGACGGGGAGCCCAGCGCGACGAAGGAGTTCGCGGGCCTCTGCCTCGTGCAGTTTCATCTCGCCTCCATCTGCTGCTGACGGGGTGCTGCTGACGGGCCTCGCCCGAGTTGCCCCGAGTTGTCATGGGGGAGTGTACGCGTGCAGGTCCCAACCGTCGCGGCTAGGATGTGGGCAACGGTAACGGAGCGGCAGAGCCGCCGGCCGCAGCAGAGGGGAGTTGCCCGTGTCGCGAGGAACTGGACCGCTCGCTTCGCCCCAGAAACTCCGAAACTACCCGTCCTATCGTGGCGGCGAGGGGATGGCCGCCTGGGCCTTCCACCGCATCTCCGGAATTGGCGTCTGGCTCTTCATCATCCTTCACATCATTGACATCTGGTTGATTGGAGTGAACCCCGAGCTATACGACTACCTGGGTCAGATCTACTCCAGCCCTCCCGGGCGCGTGATGGAGACCCTCCTTGGCGCGGCGCTCTTCTATCACGCGCTTAATGGCATGCGCATTGTTGTGATGGACTTCTGGCCTGCGCTGACCGTGTATCACCGCCAGATGTGGCGCATCGTATGGATCGTCTTCTTCGCAATCGGGCTCCCTGGCGCGTACATCATCCTTAAGCCGATTTGGGAGGCCGTCGGATGAGCGTTCAGAAGTATTCAATCTCTGGGCGCCCGCGACCTACCGGCTCAAAGGTAGATCTCTATGTCTGGTGGGCGGTGCGACTCAGTTCGCTCGCACTCTTTGTTCTTGCACTGGCGCACTTCACCATGACGCACTTCGTCTTTGACCCTGCAGACCAGAGTGCAGAGTGGGTGCGACAGACGCGATGGAACTCCGTTGCCCTCCGCGCGCTCGACTGGGGGATGCTGATGGCAGTACTCGTGCACGGATTCCTTGGCATGCGCACCGTGTTGCAGGACTACGTTCCGTCGCGCATTCGCAGCGCGGCACTCGGAGCGCTGTACCTGCTCGCACTCCTCCTCTTTGTGCTTGGCACTCAAGTCGTCGTCACGCTGCCAATGGATTAGGCGAACGCATGAGTAGTGCACTTCGAGCAGAAGCGGGACAGATCGACGTTGACGCGATCGTTGTTGGCGCGGGCGGTGCCGGTCTCTGGGCGGCGCTTGAACTTGCGCGCGAAGGGATCCCGACCGCCGTCCTCACCAAGCTCTACCCGACGCGCTCACACACGGGCGCAGCACAGGGCGGTGTCTGCGCCGCACTCGGCAATGTTGAAGAGGACCACTGGGAGTGGCACATGTTCGACACCATCAAGGGTGGTGACTACCTGACCGATCAAGACGCGGCTGAGGTCCTCGCACGCGAAGCGATCCCTGCAGTGATTGAGTTGGAGCGCATGGGACTCCCGTTCAACCGCACGCCAGACGGAAAGATTGATCAGCGACGCTTCGGTGGCCACACGCGCAACTACGGTGAAGGGCCAGTGCGACGCAGCTGCTACGCCGCCGACCGCACCGGGCACATGATCCTGCAGACGCTCTATCAGCAGTGCATCAAGGCGGGCGTCAAGTTCTATGACGAGTACCACGTTGTTGATCTCCTCTTTGAGGGCGGCAGTGCAGATCAGGGTGGACGATGCAGTGGCGTGGTCGGCTACAAGATTGCAGATGGTTCACTGCACGTGCTGCGTGCCAAGGCGGTGCTCCTTGCAACCGGCGGATACGGGCGCGCATGGCGCGTAACCTCCAACGCGCATTCGCTCGCTGGCGATGGCATGGCACTCGCCTGGCGTCATGGCGTTCCGCTGATGGACATGGAGTTCTATCAGTTCCACCCAACGGGCATTGTGGGGATTGGCATTCTTCTCTCTGAGGCGGCGCGTGGCGAGGGTGGCTACCTGTTGAACGGCGAAGGGAAGCGGTTCATGGAGACGTATGCGCCGAAGCTTATGGAGCTTGCGCCGCGCGACATGATCTCGCGCGCCATGTATCAGGAGATCCGAGCTGGCCGTGGCATCGACGGCAAGGACTACGTATACCTTGACGTGCGTCACCTCGGCCGAAAGGTTATTGAGGAGAAGCTTCCAGACATCACCGACTTCGCGCGCGTCTATCAGGGCGTTGAGCCAATCAGCGAGCCGGTGCCAGTGCAGCCAACGGCGCACTACGCGATGGGCGGCGTGCCAACCAACCTCGAAACCGAAGTGCTTGCGAACGCCGCGGGCGGCGTCGTCCCTGGCCTCTTCGCGGCGGGCGAGGTTGCATGCGTGAGCGTCCACGGCGCAAATCGCCTCGGAACGAACTCGCTGGTAGACCTTCTCGTCTTTGGGAAGCGAGCGGGGAAGCGCATGGCTGAGATCTGCAAGACAACCACCGCCCCGAAGCACGTTGCTGGGGCCGAGCGAGCGATCCGCGACGAGATGCTCGCCCTCTCCACACGACCTGAAGGTGTGCGACCGGCAGAGATCCGCCGTGCACTGGCTGACGTGATGATGGAGGGCGTTGGCGTCTATCGAGACGAGACACTCCTCACGAACGCGGTGAAGGAGATCCAGCGGCTGAAGGGTGAGTACCACCGGGTGCGCGTGGAGGATACGGGGAGCGTCTTCAATACCGACCTTCTCGAAGCGCGCGAACTCGGCTACCTGCTCGATGCATCCGAGGCGACCGCCGTCTCCGCCCTGGCGCGTAAGGAGTCGCGTGGCGCGCACAGCCGTGAGGACTACCCTGAGCGCGATGACGAGAAGTACCTTGCGCACACGCTGGTCTGGCGCGGGGCTGGCGAGGCTCCGGCAACCAAGATTGACTACAAGCCAGTGACGATCACCAAGTTTGAGCCGAAGCCGCGTGTCTACTAGAGGTGGCCTGATGGATGTTGAACTAAAGATCCAGCGATTCGATCCTGAGAAGGACACCGCCCCTCACTGGGAGACGTATCGAGTCCCCGTCGAGCCGATGGACCGCGTGCTCGATGTGCTGACCCGTGCAAAGGAGTTGCTCGACGGGAGCATCACCTTCCGACGCTCATGCGCCCACGGTGTCTGTGGCTCTGACGCACTCTTGATCAATGGGCGAAACCGCCTCGCCTGTAAGGTTCGCGTTGAGCAGCTCGGGAAGAGCATCAGCGTTGCACCACTCCCCGGCCTCCCTGTCGTCAAGGACCTCGTCGTAGATATGGACGAATTCTTTGGCAAATACCGCTCGGTGCTCCCCTTCCTTATTGCTGACGAGCCGGAGGGGACGGGGGAGCGCCTGCAGTCTCAAGAGCAGCGAGACGTGTACGACGACACCACCAAGTGCATCCTCTGTGCCGCATGCACGAGCTCATGCCCAAGCTTCTGGGCGCAGCCTGAATACGTTGGCCCGGCTGCAATCGTCAACGCGCACCGATTCATCTTTGACTCACGTGACCAGGGGGCAGAGGAGCGCCTGGAGGTCTTGAGCAACGAAGATGGCGTCTGGCGCTGTCGCACCACCTTCAACTGCGTTGACGCCTGCCCTCGCGGAATCAACATCACGAAGGCGATCCTCGAGGTTTCTACGGCGATCGGTTCTCGCGGCTAGCGCGCGATGCGCGCGCTGATCGGTCGAACGGACGGCGCCTGCCGAGGGAATCCGGGCCCTGCATCCATTGGCGTTGCACTCTACGACGCGTCGCGTGACGGCGCCGATCACCCTTCCGCGCAGCCTGATGCCACCATCTCCGCCGCGATCGGGACAACCACGAACAACGTTGCGGAGTGGAAGGCGGTCATCTCGGCAATTGAGCTTGCCGCTGAACTCGGAGCGTCTGAACTGCAACTCTTCCTTGACAGCAAGCTCGTTGTCGAACAACTCAACGGCAGGTGGCGTGTGCGCGATGCGAAGCTCGCGCCGCTCTGTGATGAGGCGCGCGCTCGCCTCACGCGGTTTGCCGTGTGGAGTGCAGCGCATGTCCCGCGCGAGGAGAATCATCAGGCTGATGCACTTGCGAACGAAGGTCTTGATCGCGCACTTCGAGGTGGTCCCGCGTGGGTGGTGCGTCGCCCAGATGACGTTGCGCGTTCGCGAGGGGCGTCGTTGCCCGACGGCCTTGCGAGCGACGACGGTGGATCAAGTGGTTCTGCCACCACGCTGACACTTCTTGGAACTGGGGCCTCTCGTGGCGTACCACGCGTCGGCTGTCGCTGCGAAGTGTGCATCTCAAAGGATGTGCGCAATCAGCGACTTCGCAGTTCGTTGCTGATGGAGTGGCGCGATGCTGCGACCGCAACGTCGCGAGCGGTGATCATTGATCCTGGCATGGACCTTCGGCAGCAGGCGATGCGCAGCGGGATCACGCGATTGGACGGTGCGCTGATCACCCACATTCACGTTGACCACACAGGTGGCATTGATGAGCTGCGTGCGTATACCGACGCGCAGGAAGAGGTGCTCGATGTCGGCGCGGGACCTGAGACGTGCACGGAACTCATGCGCCGATGGGAGTACGCCTTTGACGGCCGTACTGCACCGGGTCACGGCATCCCCTCGCTGCGCCTGATGGAGGCGGTGCCGCATGTGCAACTCGGCGGACGTGCCTTTGAGGCGATCCCGCTGATTCACGGCCGTCGACCAGCGCACGGGTGGCGAAGTGGCGCGGTTGCCTATCTCACTGATGTCTCTGCCGTGTCGCCAGCGTCGCGGGAGCGGCTGCTCGGCCTAGACACGCTGATCGTCTCTGCCCTTCGTGATCTGCCACATCCAACGCATCAGACGGTGGAGGAGGCACTCGCCCTGATCGCCGCGTTGGGGCCACGCCTCGCAATCCTCACCCACCTTGATCACGACCTTGACTATCAGGAGCTCTCCGCGCGTCTCCCTGACGGGGTGCTCGCCGGCTTTGATGGGCTCGTCGTGGAGGTCGCGGCGCGCTAGACTCCCCCTCCGGCGAGATGGTCGGACGGTCGCGAGTGAGCCTTCGGGCTCGTTCGAGGAAAGTCCGGGCTCCAAGGTGTAAGGCAGCGGGTAACGCCCGTCCGCCGCGAGGCGCGGACTAGTGCCACAGAGACGAGTCCACCGCGAGCTTCGGTTCGCTGGTGGGGTGAAACGCGGCAAACTCTGCCTGGAGCAAGGTCAAATAGGAGGACGTTTCAGCCCTTGTGGCTGGAACTGGCGCACCGCCAGGGTCCTCGGGTTGATCGCTCGAGCCACTGAGTAATCGGTGGCCTAGATGGATGGCCGTCCCTCCCGCAAGGGGGGACAGAACCCGGCTTACAGACCATCTCGCCGGCTTCACTCCTTTGCGGATCCCGACCCCCTCGACCCCCTTGCGCGCTCGCCCCTCGTGCCCTTTGCGGCCCTTGACAAGTGGGGGAGGTGGGGGCAGAATGCATAGAAGTGGTTGCAAGTGGGGTGTGGTGGGGGTACCCACCCCCGAGGGCCACGCGGAGGGGGATCAACGTGTTTACTGGCGAATACCGCCATACGATCGACGGCAAGGGACGGGTCGCCGTCCCCGCGCGCTTCCGCGCCCAGCTCGACGACGGCGCCTTCGTCTCCCGTTGGTTGGATAACTGCCTTGCGATCTTCCCTCGCGCCGCATGGGACGACCTCGCCGCCAAGGTGGCGGCGCTCCCAACCGGCAACGCGAGCGCGCGCGAGTTCGGACGATTCCTCTTTGGCAGTGCGTTTGAGGTTGAGCTCGATGCGCAGGGGCGCCTCCTCCTCCCCGCCACGTTGCGCAGCTGGAGCCAGCTAGAGGGCGAGGCGATGGTGGTCGGCGCACGTGATCACGCCGAGATTTGGACGCCAACACGATGGGACGTATACCGCGGCTCAATGGAGTCGTCCGATGCACTCGCTGCACAGCTGGAAGGGCTCGGCTTCTAATGCACGAGGCACGTGGCGCTGCGCAGGCAGTCAGCGTGCATGAGCCAGTTCTCCTCCGCGAGACGATTGAGGCACTCGCACCGCGAAGCGGTGGCGCATACATTGATGCGAATCTTGGCGGCGGCGGCCACGCCGCGGCAGTGCTTGCGGCGAGCGCTCCGAATGGAACGCTGCTCGGCATTGATGCCGATGCAACAGCGATCGCACGATCAACGGCGCGACTCGCCGAGTATGGCGCACGACTGAAGACGTTCCACGGAAGCAGCGCGCGAATTGCTGAGGCCGCCGCGGCCGCTGGTTTTCACGGCGTCGATGGCATCCTCTTTGACCTCGGTCTCTCGTCTGATCAACTTGTAGATCGTGAGCGCGGCTTTGGCATTCGCACTGGCGGACCGCTTGACCTTCGCTTCAACACCGGAGAGGGGGAGAGCGCTGCGGCGCTTCTTGCGCACCTGACGGTTCCAGAACTCGCCGCACTCCTTCGTGAGTTTGGTGAAGAGCCACAGGCGGGAAAAATTGCGCGTGCGATCGTTGCGCGGCGTGCCGGTACGCCCGTCACGACGGCGGAAGAGCTTGCCGCTCTTGTAGCAGAGGTTGCTACGCGCCCTGGGAAGCCGTCGCGTATTCACCCAGCAACGCGCGTCTTCCAGGCGCTACGCATTGCGGTCAATGATGAACTCGGCGCACTCGCAACCGCGCTCGATGCGTCAATCCGCCTGCTCGCCGTTGGCGGGCGCATTGTGGTGCTCACGTATCACTCTCTTGAAGATCGAATCGTGAAGCGAGCTTTTGCTGCCGCTGCAAAGGGCTGCATCTGCCCGCCAAAGGTTCCGCTCTGCGGGTGTGGCGTGAAGCCCTCACTGCGACTACTTACGGACAAGCCGCTCACCGCATCTGAAGAAGAGGTTGCGCGAAACCCACGGAGCCGAAGTGCAAAGCTACGCGTCGCTGAACGCATTGAGGTAGCGGCATGACGGCGATCGGTCGACCGCTGCGCGGCGCACAACTGATTGCTCCGATTGCGCAACAGCGCGTCCCTGATGGACGGCTTGCTGCGGCGGCGCGACAGCGCGCCGCAATTCGGCAGGCGTTCCAGCCGCTTGCGCAGCCAAACGGCACCGGCTCGATTCGAACCAGCCCTCGTCCAGCGGCCGGCGCGGCACGTCCTCGGACAGCCATTACTGCAGGGGCGCTCCCTCGCGGCCGCATCGGCGTCTCCGCGTGGAGCGCAACGCAGCGCTCTGGTCTCTTCGGACTTCAGCTCGCGCGAGTTGTCACGGGGGGTGCGCTGGTCTTTGCGGCACTGTTCGTCGCGCTCATCCTCAGCCTTGAAGTCACCACCTCCGCCGCTCGCATTGAACGACTGAAGAACGAGCAGGCGAAGATCGTTGAGCAGATCCGTGCCGGCGAAACTGAGATGAGTCGCGTGGGGCGAGAGCCAGCCGTTCGACGTCGTGCCTTTGAACTCGGGATTGGGCAGCTTACCGATCCGCTGATCGTGGAGGAGCGCTGAGATGAGCGGTGAATCGCGAGCCATCCGCACGGATCGCGCTGGGCGTGGCCTCGTCATCGGGATCGCTCTCGTCCTCGCGGGGGTGCTCTGCCTTGGGCGTCTGGTGCAGTGGCAACTAATTGATCGGGATCGGCTCCTCGACGTTGCGGGGAGCAGGTTGAGCCTCTCGCAAAGCGCCGAACCGCTGCGCGGCACCATCATGGATCGGACCGGTTCCGTCGTCCTTGCGGCCACCGTGATGCGGTACCAGCTGATTGCCGAGACCAGCGCGCTGACGGACGCAGAGCGGACGGCGATTGAGTCGACACTCCTCAAAGTTCTCGCGCTTGACGATATTGATGCCACACGACTTCGCGCTGGGCTCGCGGCGCGTCGTGCCTGGAGCCTCCTCCTCCCAGCCCTTGATGAGCCGGCTGCCGAAGCGGTGCGTGCCGCGTCGTCCGCGGGGCTCCTCCCTGGGATCTCACTGCGCGAAGTGCGAACGCGACTCTATCCGCAACCTGGCGGCGCCTCTGAGACAAGCCTCGCGAGTCACATCCTTGGATTCGTCAATGGCGCTGGAACTGGCCAATACGGAGTAGAGGAGTACTACAACGATCAACTTGGGGGGAGCGCGCAAGTGACGCGACTTGAGCGCGCGGGAGACGGCATTGAACGACCGGTGATTGTGAGCGAGGCGCGTGAAGGCGTAGATCTCCAGCTCAGCATTGATGCAGGCCTTCAGACACTTGTGGAGCAAGAGGCAGCGGCAGCGGGCGTGGCAAATCAGGCCGAATCGGTCAGCGTGGTCATCATGGATCCCTACTCGGGCGACATCCTCTCGTCCGCGTCATGGCCTTCGTATGATGCGAACCGCTACGGCGTCGTCGCCGCACGCGACCCATCACGCTTTATTGATCCGGCGATCAGCAGCGTCTACGAGCCAGGATCGGTCATGAAGGCGATCACTAGTGTCGCTGGACTTGAGAGCGGATCCTATTCGCCCTCCACCATCATTGGTGATCAGTCAGTCCTCAAACTTGACCGCGGCGTCAATGAGGTTCGCAATGCGGATCGACGCTCCAAGGGTCAGATGACGCTCGCCGCTGCATTCGCGTGGAGTCGCAACATCGTCTTCTCGAAGATTGCACTCTCCTTGGGGGCGAGCACGAGTGAAGCGTCACAGAGCCTGTATGGGACGTGGCTCAAGTTTGGCTTCGGCGGAAAAACAGGGATTGATCTCGCGAGCGAGAGTCAGGGCCTCGTCAACAGTCCGGACCAGCAGCGCTGGAGCGAGCTCGATCTTGCGAATGCCTCCTTCGGTCAAGGTGTTGGGACGACGCTGATTCAACTCGCCACCGCCTACTCTGCGATGTTGAACGGTGGTGTCCTTGTACGACCCCGTGTTGTCCAGGCGGTGAATGGAGTTGAACAACCCATCATCACCAGAGGGAGGGCCACCACGCCGAGAGTGTCATCCCAGATCGTAGAGATGAGCACAGGACTTACCAAGCTGGTCCCTATCTACTACCGCCTTGCAAACATTCCGAACTACGCGTCTGGCGGGAAGAGTGGAACCGCACAGATCTGGTTGAGCAAAGAGCTCAACGGCGGGGAAGCGGGTTGGGATAAGCGCCACTACAACTTCAGTTATGTCGGCTGGATCGGCCAGACAGCGCCCGAGTACGTGATCGCTGTCTCGCTTCGACGCGTGCCACCCGTAGTGAATCGTGTGGGCGTAATCCTTAACAACATCGAATCCTACGAACTCTTCCGTCGGGTCGCGGAAGATCTCACGGTGCTCTTCAAGATGGCCCCCGCGGCTCCTTCGTCAGGTCGCGGCATGACTTCCCCCGCCCACCGCAGGGCACCGGAACCCTCCGCTCTGGTGGGTCTGTCGGTGGGCGGGGACCCTCTTCGCGTCGAGCGAGCCACACGGCGGACATGAGCGTGGCTGCAGTGCGCCCCTCTCGTGTAGGCGGCTACCTCGCAACTGCGGGTGCTGAGCTCGCCACCATCACCGGCGCTGAACTGCTCGTTGACGGCACCCTCCCAGTTCGCGGAGCACTGGTGGACTCCCGACGACTCGTCGAACACCCTGGCGCGCTCTTCCTCGCACTCCCTGGAGCACAGACGGATGGCCGACTCCATCTCAGCGCAGCGATTAACGCCGGTGCACACGCGCTGATCATTCAGAGCGGTGCGGAAGGCGAGGCGGTCAGTCAAGAGATT
>JBBAWP010000017.1:0-21761 GCA_040397155.1 Candidatus Limnocylindrus sp. | reverse complement strand
CCGGTGTAGCCGCCGAAGCCGCCACCCGCTGAACCACCCTCGCGCTGCGCCTTGCGGGCATTGCGGCATGGTGTGCAGCGCTTTGGCTCCGTGAAACCGCGCTCGGCGTAGAACTCCTGGTCCCGCGCCGTGAATACGAACTCCTGGCTGCAATCCATGCAGACCAAGTTCTTGTCTGTGTACATTCCGTTCACTCCTATTGTTGGCTCGCCTCGTGTTCCGAAGGTTTGTCTCGCGAGCCCTAGAGGGAACGGTTGACTGATCTCGGTCGCGTGCGTGCATCCTATGCTGCCCGAAGTCCGGGCCAGCCCCCGAAGCATACGGCATCCCGCTGCCCGCCGATAGGGGGCTGCCCTACACTCACCCTCCAGGTGCCGCCTAGGCACAGAACGATGTCTGTCAGGAGGCGATCCGTGCCGAGTCGAACCCTCATCTCCACCCTCTCCGCCGAGCTCGTTGGGACCTTCCTCTTCATTGCCGTTGGCGGCGCCGCGGTGATCTCAGACGCACAGACCGGAGGAGCGGTGGGACTCGTCGGGATCTCCCTCACCTTTGGGCTGGTCATCGCCGCCCTCGCAACTGCGTTCGGCCCAATCAGCGGCGCACACTTCAACCCGGCGGTCACTGTCGCCTTCTGGCTGGTGGGGAAGATCCGAACTGTTGAGGGGATCCGCTACATCGTCGTCCAGGTCATGGGGGCGATCCTCGCTGGGCTCGCGCTGAAGCTCGCCTTCGGTGGCTTTGACGGCGAGCCGAGTGTCTACGGGTTCGCGGGCGGCGCCACACCACTCCCTTCAATGGGTCCAGGAACGCCACTGCTGATTGGCGTAGAGGCGGTGCTTACGTCCGTCGTGGTGTTCACCATCCTGCTCGCAGCTGCTGGTGCACGCGCGCCACAAGTTGGCGCACTTTATGTTGGCGGTGTCGTTGCGGCCTGCATGCTCGCAGGGAGCGCCCTCTCTGGAGCGGGCATGAATCCTGCGCGCTGGTTCGGCCCCGCTCTCGTCTACGGCGATCTCTCCTATGCCTTGATCTATGTTGCTGGACCGCTCGTTGGCGCGGCAGCTGCCGCGCTCTCGGTTCGCTACCTATACGCGGAGTGATAGATGCCGCGTGATGATTGGGCAACGCCGCGATCGGCGCTGCGTAAATCTGCGCAGCGTTGGTTTGGACGACTCATTGGACTGGTTGTTCCGCTGCACGCGCGTCTTGCGCTCGCAACGAACGGGCGCATCACCCCGAGCCTCTTCTGGCGACCAGGGATCATCCTTGAGACAACTGGACGCAAGAGCGGGCTGCGGCGACGCGCCGTCATCACCTACCTCCCAGATCACGACCGCATCATCCTGGTGGCGAGCAATTACGGGCGCCCCGGAAATCCGAGCTGGTTCGAAAACCTTGTGGCTGATCCCCACGTGCGTGTGATTAGGCGTGGCCGATCACTCCCGCATGTTGCGCGCGTGGCGGCTGGCGACGAACGGCGCAACCTCTTGAAGCGCACGGATGATGTCACGTACGGCGTCTACGCGGCATACTCTCGGAAGACCGACCGCGAGATTCCGGTTGTCGTCCTGACGCCAGCACCATGAGTGGCGGAGTGGTGAACGAGATCCGCGCGGCGCGCCGCCGGCTGGCGATTGACTCGATCGGGATCTGGGTGCTCGCCGCTGTGATCGGCACGATCTTCGGATTTACGGCGCGTGAGGGTGGCCTCTCACTGATTGAGACGGCAGCATTCAGCGCAATCCTCTTTGCTGGAGCGTCGCAGTTTGCGGCGGTCGGACTGCTCGCGGTCGCAGCGCCGTGGGCTTCTATTGTGCTCCTGGTCTGGCTGCTGAATGCGCGCCACTTCCTCTACGCCGCATCCATTGCACCTCACGCTGCGGCACTGCCGCGCCGTGTTCGTGCAGGCCTTGCGTTCCTGCTCACTGATGAGGCGTTCGCGCTGACCAGCGCGCATGTGGCACGACTCGGCCGCATTGATCTTCCCGGTGCGTGGTACGCGGGCTTCGCCATTTTCGTGCCATGGAACCTTGCAACGCTCGCAGGTTGGCTCGCGGGTGCGGCGCTCCCTGATCCCGCCACGATCGGCCTTGATGTTGTCTTCCCTGCATCCATGGCAGGGCTTGCAGTTGGACTCGTTCGAGATCGAGCGGCGCTCGCCGCACTCGCCGCAGGATCCGCTGCGGCTGTGGGTGCGGCACTGCTCATCAACGCGAGTGCTGCGGTGATGATCGGTGGGCTACTGGGGCCACTCCTTGGACTCGTCGTTGCGAATCGAAGCAGAGGTGCGCGATGATTGATCCGCTGCGCACCGATCTTGTTCCACTCGCCATCCTCGGCGGGATCGGAACGTATGCCGCGCGCGCACTCCCACTCCTTGCGCCAGGGGCCGATCGCCTCCCTGCGCCAGTACTCGCCTACCTTCGCCTAATTGGCCCCGCGGTGCTCGGCGCAATCGCCGCCGCAAACGTGTTCGTCGCCGACGCTTCGCTCCGTGTTGGACCAGAGGCGGTTGCGGTGGTTGTGGGGGCGCTGATTGGACGCTGGCACGGCAGCCTCTTGGTGGGCATGGCGGCATCGGTGATCGCAGTGCTCCTGCTGCGCGCTACGATCGCGGCATGATCGACCTTAACGGGATCTCACTTCGTAACCGCCTCATCACCAGTTCAAGCCTCCTCGGGTACGGCGCGCCGAAGGGGCGCTTTGCAGTACTTGGACTTTCGCCGATCTCCAACTTTGTGGACCTTCGACGATTCGGTGCCGTGACAGTGCGCACGGTCACGACGCAACCGCGCGAAGGACACTTCACCCTGAAGGAGTCGTGGCGCGCCTCGGAGATCCCCGAGCTGCTACGCCTCTACCGCGGCGCACTGCAGGAGGCCGATGCGGGTTGGCTCAATGCGTTCGGCTGGTCAAACATCGGCATTGACCGCTACTTCGACGAGTACTTCCCGCGAACAACTGGGCAGAACCGCATCCTCTCGCTCGGTGGATTTAGTGCGGATGAATTCGCATCGCTGGTGGAGCGCGTGAATAGCCAGGCGCCTTCCGGGTCACTCGCTGCGGTGGAGTTCAATGTCTCCTGCCATAACGTGAACTTTGACTTCAATCCCATCATTGAAGAGGTGCTCAAGCGTGCGGTTCCCGCCTCGCGCTTCCCTGTGATCCTGAAGCTCTCGCCTGACTTTGACTATCTCGCTCACGCGCGCTTGGCAGAAGCGAACGGGGTCGCCGCACTGAGTGCGATCAACACGGTGAAGGGTCTGCGACTCGACCCGAAGAGCGGCGCGCCATTGCTGAAGAATCGTTACGGCGGGCTCTCCGGTCGCGCCATCAAGCCGATCGGCCTGCGAGTGGTGAGCGAGTTGCGTGAGGCTGGCATCCGCCTCCCAATCATCGCCGGCGGCGGCGTGCGCACCTTCAACGACGTGCGGGAGTATGGGTGGGCTGGTGCGGATGCTGCGTCGCTCGGCTCAGAGGCGTGGCTCAAGCCGCTATGGTCAATGCCGCTGGCGCCGTTGCACGGACTTCACATTCGGCGCCTCATTCGTCAGGTAGAAGGGTGGTCACCGAGATGAGAATCCAGCAGTCGGACCTCACGCCGCTTGAGCAGAAGCTGGTTGACGAGGCGATGCGCATTCGACCGCGTGCCTACGCTGTCTACTCCAACTATCTGGTTGGTGCGGCGGTCGCCGACGCAGATGGCGGGATCCACGTGGGTGCAAACATGGAGGGGGCCGACTTCACCCTCACCGTGCACGCGGAACAACACGCCATGAACGCCATGCGCCTTGCGACAAATGCAAAGGCGGTCGCGCTCGCATTCGCCGTCCAATCCCCATCTGAAGCACCATCGCCGTGCGGCGTCTGTCGCCAGCGCATCCGTGAATTTGCGGGCTCCCTGCAGATGCCGATCGTCGCCGTCAGCCTCGACGAAAACTTGAAGATCGAGCGCTTGAACCGCTATCCGTTCGACTACCTACTCCCGAATTCGTTTGGCCCGGAGAACCTTGGCAAGTAGTTCGCGTCTCTCACGCCTCGGCGTGTTGACGATCTACGGCGGTTTCGGCGTCGTCGGCGCTGTCTTCTATCCGTTCTACGCGGTCGCGATGATCGACCGCGGCCTTAGTGCCGGCGAGCTCGGACTGCTGACTGCAGCGACAGCACTCGTCTCGAGTGCCGTCGGACCGGCCTGGGGACACCTTGCCGACCGAGTCGTCGGCCGGCGTGCAGGGCTCGCGATCGGCGAGATCTCGAGCGCGATCGGCATCCTCCTCTTCGCCTTCGGCGATCTCAACGCCGCAATCGCTGGATCACTCCTCATGGCGATCGCTGGCGCCGCCTCAAACAGTTCTGCCGATGCGCTTGCGCTCGGCATCGCGCGCGACGGTGGGCCGCGCTTTGCCGTGACACGCGCGGTGACGAGCTTCACCTATGCGGTCACCGCTCTCGCCGCAGGCGTGGCGATCCGCGACGGTGGTGGGTCGTCGATCGTCCCGTTCTTGGCCGTTGGGCTCTGCTGCACGATTCTGCCGATTCCGTTTCTGAAAGATCGGAGCATCATGGCGGCGCATCGCAGCGCGCCATCGCGCACCACGTCGTCACGCCGCACCAGACGCTCAGCGCGTGATCGATTCGGTAGCGTGAGCGAACTGCTGCGCATCGCCCCAGCGATGGTCCCCTTCGTTGCGATCATCTTCCTTGAGGCGCTCTGCGCCGCCTCGTTCTATCGTCTCGGACCGGTGAGGATCAACGAGGTTGGTGGCGACGCGGCGATGCTCGGACTCGGCGCAACCCTCGCCGCCTTCATCGAAGTTCCCTTCATGATCGCCTCGGCCCGCATGCTTAAGGGGATTGGGCTACGACGTGGCTTCGCTGCCGCAACCGCAATCATGGGAGTGATCACCGCTTCGGTCGCACTGTTTGACAGCGCGCTTTCGCTCACGCTCCTACGACTCGCTGAGGGGGCGGTCTTTGCGATCGCGTTGATGTGCGCCGTCGAAGTAGTTGATCGCCTTGTGCCACGCCGCCTTCACGCAACAGGGCAGTCGCTCTATCACTCTGCGGGGACGCTCGGCGCCGCACTCGGCGGCATCGTCGCAGGCGTCCTCTACGACACAGCAGGCTCCACCGTAGTGTTCGTTGCAAGCGGGGTGGGGCTGTTGATCACCGCACTCTTTGCGCTCCGCACCATTCCGCGGGGACGCGTGCTGCTCGAGTCTGACGCCACCCACGGTGCCGCATAGCAAAACGCCCCGCTGCAGCATCAGCTGCAACGGAGCGCTCTGAAATTGACTTCGTTAGCCGCGCAGATCCATATAGACCGCAATCAGATAGGCGCGACCCGTTGAGTGGGTGCTACTTAAAGCGCAAGGTTGCGCGTTCGATCGTGTAGCTGTTATCCGTGATAGACCCCGATGCGTAATAGATACGGAAGACATTGGGAGAGATCTCGTATCCGGTTGGATCAAGTCGACCTACATCCACCCCGGTAAGCACCTTCGGCGTTGTCCACTTCAGCCCATTCTTTGAGGTTGTGATGTAGAGCTGCTGTGGCTTCTGGCTCCCTTTTGTCCCGCCACATCCTGGCCCGTCAGCCATGATCATCACCCAGTTGTTGTTTTTGGCGCGCAGAACTTCGGTGTCCACAAAGCCTCCGGTCAGACGCCACCCCTTCTCTTTCGTGAAGGTAATGCCGTCAGCAGAGATGTACGACGCAACCTTTTCTGGACAGCTCCCGCTGGTGCTCGCCGGAGACTCAACGATGTAGATCCTTATGCGTCCATCAGGAAGACGAACTGGGTCAGGGACTCCCCATGCGCGTGTTGCCTGCGGGACGACCATCATGCTGGACGTGAGCGTCGCTGTTCCAAAGCTGAGGCATTCGTCGGTAGTGCACGGAGCGGAATAAACCCCCTGCGTCTGGCTCGCCATGTCGACCTTCTTGAAGTACGCGCGCCAACCGGATCTGGTTCGTGCAATCGTGTAGTCCGAAACTGGACCGGTTGTCCCCGTTGAGAGAGATTCCTCGGTGCACACGCCAGCGGCATCACACATGGTGACAGCAGTACCCGTAGGCACTTGATCACTTCGCCAGAGTCGGTCACCGCTCGGCGTCTTCATCACATGTGGCGAAACACCACTGAGGCCGATAGAGACCGCGTCTTCGGTAAGCGTCCACTTCTTCGCCTTGGCGGCTGGGAACGCCCCTGTGCGCACATCAAGCGAGTCTCGTTTTGTTGGGGCTGAACCAGCTGAAGCAGGGGCCCCTGTTACGAGCAGGAGAGAGAGCAGCAGGCTCGCGAGCACGTTCATGCGGGGAGGCTACTCATGCCTCCCGCCAGTGTCAAGAGACCAGTTTGGCGTGCGAGCCGAACCGCATAGCAAAACGCCCCGCTGCAGCATCAGCTGCAACGGAGCGCTCTGAAATTGACTTCGTTAGCCGCGCAGGTCCATGTAGACCGCAATCAACACAGGGATCATCACAATGACCCCGAGTACAAAGACGATAGGTTCTGTCACTTGCTCTTCTTTCCCAGAAGGGTGCCGAGCGAAAGGATCGCTGGAACCCAGAGGCCGATGTAGACCGCCGTGTCGGCGTTGGCAGTGAAGCCAACTCCGAAATAGTGTGCAAGAGATAGTGCGAGGCTCGCAACCGCCGCAACGATGTACAGGTTCTTCGAATCCATAATTCCTCCCTAACGTTGACCCGAGTTTCGGGCCTATGCGTCACTTTACCGCAGGCGGATGCGCGGGGCTACCCCTCACGCAGGGCGGGCGGATCCGCTTCGTCGCCAAGATCCACCTTGGCGATCCGCTCCCCCTTGCTGACGATCCGCTTCACGGAGGTCTGCGCCCCACTGATGTCGTCGCCAATCTGCCGGAAGTGAGTCGCGAGCTTCTCAATGCGTTCCGCCAAAAGCTCCACATCTCTGGTGAGCCCCCCTACCTCGCGCTGGATCAGGGCCGCCTGCTCGCCGATCTTTGATTCGATGTGGAACATGCTCACCGTTGCGAGAAGTGCGTGCAGCGTGTTTGGTGAGGCGAAGACCACGCGCTTCCCATTTGCGTACTGCTCCATGTCTGGGAAGCTCGTGAAGAGCTCCGCGTAGATCGCCTCTGACGGGATGAACATCACGGCGAGACGACTCGTCTCACCAGGAATGACGTACTTGGATCCGATCGCATCAATGTGCGCCTTCAGCGCCGTGCGGAACTGAACGGCGGCGGTAGGGTCACCTGCCACGAGCTTCTGGTACGCCTCCAGTGGAAACTTTGAGTCCACGCAGACGCGGTTGGAGGCGGCGCCGCGTCCCACGATGCAGTCGGCGATCTTTCCGTTGGAGAGCGTCTCTTGAAAACTGTACAGATCCGTTGGTAGCGCGTCGCGCACGATCTCTTCGAGTCGTGCTTCGCCGTACTGGCCGCGCGCCTGCTTGTTCTGAAAGACGGAGAGGAGCTCATCCATCGGTTCGCGAAGCCGGTCGATCCCCTGCTGAGCGGCGTCAATGCGCGCGAGGCGCTCAACAACCGACTGCAGCTGATCTTCTACGCGCTGTGCCTGCAACGTGCTTGTGAGATCGGGCGGCGCGCTACGACCCGATCGTGCGGCGGCGAACAGCGCAGCAACAGCGGCGATGGCTGCAAGGATCAGCGCGACGATAGTGATCGGATCGTTCATGCTCTCAGTCTCACTGATCGCCGTGCCGACTGCGTGGCACGGCGGTTCTCAGCGCGAAACTTAGAACCAGCCGAAGAGCCCCGACTTCTTCTTCAAGATCGGAAGACCGGTGCGACCAGACTCCTTCACCTTATATCCCTCAGGCACTGCCTCTACGGCACCCTTCCCTGGCTTCTTTGCGAAGAAGTAGAGCGTCACAGTCTTCCCGCTCGCAACCTTTCGTGATCGCCCGTGCAGGTAATACGTAGTCCCTTTTGAATTCTCAAATGAAAACGCGGCCATGATGTTCCCTCCCTCTTTTCCTCTGTGTGACCAGTGGTCACTCTTGCCAAAGCGTACGTCTTACAGACTCCCGCGTGAAGGGGTCAACCTCCCTGAGGATCCTCGCGAGAGGAGGGCCAGAGATGTGCCGGAAGGTCGTCGAGTGGTGTCGTGAACGGCAACGGCAACTCGATCTTGCGAACCTCGCCGCAATTGCGGCAGAACATGTAGAGCGGCGTTCCCTCGGCTGCTGCAGCCTCAAAGAGGTGCGGCTGCTCGGGAAGGTCGCCGTTCGGGCACTTCACGTTCGGGTTCGCTGGCTCTCTCATTAGAGGGCTATGCCTTCTTCAGGATTGGGAGCCCTGTCTTCTCAGACTCAACAACCTTGTAGCCACTTGGCAGCGCTTCAATGGCGCCAGCGCCCGAAGCCTTCGCAAAGAAATAGAGGGTTACCGTCTTGCCGCTTGCAGCCGTCCGGCTACGACCATGAAGAAAGTACGTCACGCCTCGAGTGTTCTTGTGGCTAAAACCCATGGGATCCTCCTCAACTTGTACTGATACTGAGTATCAGTTAGGGAAAGCCTAGGGCGAGGGTGGGTAGGTGTCAACCAGGAGAGCTACACGCCGGGGATTGGCAGGGCGCGGGAGAGAAACTCGGGCATCCGGGTCAGGTCAACGTTGCCGCCGCTCACAATGACAACCACGCGATCACCTTGAGACACAGGAATACGTCCAAAGAGGAGGGCGGCGAGCGCAGCGGCACCAGCGGGCTCCACCACCTGCTTGCAGCGCTCCGCGAGGAAGCGGAGGCCGCCGAGGATCTCTTCGTCAGGAAGCGTGATGCAGGCGTCAATCAGCGTTGAGGCGAGCGGCAACGTCCACGAGCCAGCGTACGGTGCGCCGAGACCATCGGCGATGGACTTCGGCTGCACAGGGACAACAGCTCCTGCCTCGACCGCCAGCTTCACCGCAGCGGAGCCTTCTGGCTCTACGCCGTAAATGCGAATCGATGGCTTCAGTGCACGGAGTGCTACGGCGGCACCGCAGAGCATGCCGCCACCGCCGAGTCCGCCGATCACCACATCCGCTTCCGGAAGTTGATCAAGGATCTCCGCGCCGAGCGTGCCGTGTCCTGAGATGACATACGGGTCATCAAACGGGTGTGCATCAAAGAGTCCGAGCTCCTTAATGAGCTGATCTTTCAGGAGTGCAGCCTCGCCCATCAGTCCGTCAACAAGGTGCACGGTTGCGCCATACGACTCGCACGCGGCGATCTTTGCGGGGACGGCGCTGCGCGGCATTACGACGTGGACGGGCACCTTGAATTCGCGCCCCGCCCATGCATATGCCGCGGCGGCGTTGCCAGCACTGAAGGTGATCAGGCCGCGGCGCTGCACCTCTGCCTCACCGAAGTGCTCGACCATGTGCGTCACGCGATTCAACATGCCGCGCACTTTGTAAGAGCCGGTGCGCTGCAGGTGTTCTGACTTCAATCGAATGCGACCGTCGCCAAGGAGTGGTCCCCCGCTTCGGCGCAGTGCTTCCGCTGCGCCAATAGAGCTGAGGAGTGGGGTGACATGCAGTCGGCCCGCAGTTCGCGCCGCCGCTCGCTTCACCGCAGCAAGGTCCATGGTGAAGGGCTTACCCGTGAGCGCATCAAGGGTAGGAAGTGCGGGGGTGGCGGGTCGTGTCTCAGGCATGCACGAACGGTAGCCCACGACTCAAACGCGTGCGACGCGGTACCGTGCCGAGATGAGCCTCCCTGAGATTCGACGCGCAACGGTAGAAGAGATCCTCCCCCTTCGAAGCGAAGTGCTTCGTGGTGGAGGGCCACTGGAGCGCGCGCTCCTCCCCGGAGATACCGAAGGACTCGGCGTGCACTGGGGTGTGTGGTTGGGTGACCTCCTTGTAGCGTGCGTCTCTCTTTATGAAGTCACCTCCGACAGCGGGGTGCGGAGCACCCAGCTTCGTGGCATGGCCACCGCACCAGGCCTGCGCAGCCAGGGACTCGGCGGTGCCCTCCTTGAAACGGCACTCACAGAGTGGGAGGGGCGTGAGGGTGCCGCCCGCCCACTCTGGTGCAACGCCCGCATCCGCGCGGTCCCCTTCTACGAGCGACACCGCTTCGTCGGTGAGGGGGAGCCGTTCGAGTTTCCTGGAGTAGGCGAACATCTACGGATGACATACCTCGGGAGCTCCTCGTGATCGGCGCCCTCTACGGGATCCTTGCCGCCTTCTCCTGGGGCGGTGGAGACTTTGTGGGCGGCATTGCGAGTCGTCGCCTCCCCACCTTCTTTGTGGTCGCCGCGAGCCAGAGTGTGGCGCTCGGCATTCTTGTCCCAATTGCGCTGCTCAGTGGTCAATCGATTCCAGATGGCGCCACCTTGCAGTTGACCGCTATCGCGGGGATCACGGGTGGGGCAGGCGTGCTCTCCCTGTATCACGGCTTTGCGCACGGAAAGATCTCCGTGGTTGCAAGCATCGCTGGAACACTTGCCGCGTTGATCCCCGTTGCAGTTGCACTTGCGGGCGGAGAGACGGCCACGCCGTTACGCCTCGCAGGATTTGGGCTTGCAATCATCGCGATCTACATCGTCTCTACAAGTGCCAACGCGAACACGGCGAACGCTGGTGATCCGGGTGCACACCCAGGTGCATCAAGCGGGGCAGCCGCGTTTGGTGGAGCACTTTACGGCGTAGCTGCTGGCCTCTGCTTTGCGGGATTCAGTCTCCTCTTCGCTCGTGTTGAATCTGAGAGCACGCTCTGGTTGCTCACTGGACTCCGCGTTGCAAGCGTGAGTGCACTACTGAGCGTCTTCTTGATTGCACGCGCGATCGGTCGGCGCCCACCTGGCGCAGAAGAGATTCGAACTGGCGCAATCCCAGCCGGACGTCGCGGTCGCATCGCACTAGTCCTGACACTCGCGGCGGCAGGGAGTGGTGACACGCTCGGCAATCTCTTCTTCCTGTTGGCGTCACAAGAGAGCGGCGTTGCGGTCGCGGCCGTCTTCACCTCCATTGCGCCAGTGACCACGGTCCTCTTTGCCGCCGTCATCTTGCGTGAACGCATTGGACTCCGCCAGGGGATCGGGATCGCCCTTGCCGGGGCGGCCACGCTCGCGATCGCAGCAGGCGGTGTCGTCTAAGCAGCCGGCGGGGCGGCGGAACGGATCGGCGCACTCTGTAACAAGCGGGTAGAATTCCCCTCCCATGACAACTGCCCCCCACGCCATTCGCTTCGACCCCGCGACCGGGTCACTGCACGTGGATGGACGCAGCACACTCCTCACCGGGATTGAGAAGCGACTCGTCGCACTTTTCTTTGAGCGGCTCGGCGAAGCGATCACCCATCAGGAGATTCGACAGAAGATTTGGGGAGAGGGCTGGAGTGGCGGAGACGAGGCGCTCCGTGTTGCGATCAACCGCCTCCGCAAGAAGTTTGAGGGAAATCAGCGCAAGCCTGAGATTCTCGTCAGCGTGCGCGGCGTTGGGTATCGAATGGTTGGATACATCTCGCGCTAACGGGGTGCGCGCGCTACAGCGCGATCAGGAGCGGCTTCAGAAACTGACTCTCAATCACCAGCCCGATGTATGCGATGGGGAGACTCGCAAAGAGTCCAAGAAGTGCCGACCATCCTGATCGAGTGGTCGTCGTGCCGTCTGCCGATGGCTGCGGAACGATCAGATACGTCAGTAGACTCCCGAAGGTTGAGGTACAGAGGACCACGAGTGCAGCGGCCTCCGTGCGCAGATCTCCCCCGCCAACGATCAGTGATGGTGAAACGCCGTCCATCAGCGCACGCTCAACGTGAAGGTCATACGCCAGATAGATCAGCATGAAGACGAGCCCACTTCCTCCGCTTGCGAGCACTGCGCGAAACACCGGCCGCGGCGCATGTTGTAGCTGATAGAGCCGCTTCCCAAAGAACCCACGCGGAGCGCGGTTGCCGCTCATCTCAGCGCTGGATGATTTCAATCGTTGGGCGCTTCGGCAGGCTCTCTGGCGTGTGCGCAGCGAAGAGGGTGAGTAGCTCGAGCATTCGGGCGACCTCCTCATCGGTGTTCCAGAAACCCCACGAAGTGCGCAGGGCAGGGCTTGAGGCGGGGCGTTCCGCCGTGGCGGGCACGCCAGGGACGCGTCGGGTGATGGCGAAGGCGCGCCGGCTGAACTCTTCAACGAGTTGCGACGCCTCCCAGCCGTTCACGCGGAGCGCGACGATTGTGGCGTGGCGCCCTGGACCGACCAGGAGCTCAACGCCTGGGATGGAGGCGGCGCCCGCGGCAAAGGCGCGTGCGAGGCGACCCGCACGGGCAACCGCCCACGGCAGGCCCACCTGCATGGAGAGCCAGCCGGCGGCGCGTGCGGAACCAACGAGCGCTGGCCGAGCGAACCCTGAGGTTTGGAATCGACGAGCGTCGTCGTGCATCACGCCAACGCCGTCAAGCGCTGGCTCACGGAAGGCGAGGAAGCCGCCGATTGGCGTCTGCAGTCCGCCCGCAGCAAGTGCACGGCGCGAAAGGCGCATGCCAGCAAGTCCTTCAATACCGAGAAGCCACTTCTGAGACGGGAAGGCGAGCACATCAGGGTCCAACGCATCCACAGCGTCAAGCATTGCGCCGACAGACTGCGCGCCGTCAACAATGCTGATGATCCCTGCGGCGCGCGCACGCGGGAGGATCTCTTCGAGCGGAAGGATGCGTCCGCTGATCCAGCTGACCCGCGAGATCACAATCGCACGCGTGGGTGGAACCAAAAGTTCGGTGACACGCGCGACGATCTCCGCATCACTGATCGCGACCCCGCGCTCGTCACGCGTACTCACCGTCGCAACGCTAAACCCTTGGCGGGCGGCGCGTGCGGCGAGACTCCCACGAATCGCCGGGTACTCCTCATCAAGTGTGACCACGCGGTCACCTGGCTTCAAGTCAACGGCAATGAGCGCACGCATCACCGCCTCGGTGGTGCTGTGCGCCACCGCAACAAGTTCAAGGTCTGTGGCGAGCACCGAGGCGAAGACGCCGCGAAGTTCATCCACGCGCACCTCCACGTCGTCCATCAGGTGCTCTGAGGCACGACCGGTCGCAAGCTCTTGCTCTTGCACTTGGCGGATCGCCGCATCCACTTCGCGCGGGAGCGGACCAACGCTCCCTGCATTCAGATAGATCCCCGCGGTCGTTGCGGGGATCGCGGCACGAAGCTCTGCCACCTTCCCGGCCTCGTGAGTGGACGTTGCGGCGGCCTGGAGGAGCGCTTCGTGCGAGATCTGATCAGTCATCTCGTGCTCCTCTCGCTCGGTTCATGCGTCAGGCTGTGCGCTGCCAAGATGGCAGCGGCTCTCCAGTGAGGCGAGTGTTGCCGCCTGGTCTGGGCCCAAGTCTGAACGAAGTCGCGTGATCCGTGGGGAGCGGAGGGCGAAGCCCGATGCGGTGCGTTCACTCCTTCTCACTGCATCAAAGGCAACCTCGGCCACCAAGCGCGGCTCAACACTGCGATACGAGCCGAGTTGCGCAATCGTGTGCGCCTCGAGCCACTGACTGAGTGAGGCGACCTCTGCGTCTGGCAGCGAAACGGTGGCGCGACCGATGGTTGCGAGTCGTCCAGAGAGATCGTCTCGCACGGCAAACGTGCACTCGGAGAGGAGCGCGCGACGGCGACCGAGCCCTGGCTCTGCGCCAACAATGATGACGTCAATGGTGTCTAACGATCGCTTCACTTTGAGCCATCCAGATCCGCGACGACCGGGTGCGTACGGTGCGTCTGGTGCCTTCACAACGAGTCCCTCACACCCACGCTGCCTCGCGTGGATGAATGCAGTCTCAATTGCTTCGGCCCCTTCCGCTTGCACACGGGTTGCGATCCGAATCTGTCCGTCGCTGATCTGCTCGAGTCCCAGCTCTTCAAGCGCACGGCGACGCTCGTGATACGGCTGCTGGATTAACGGCTCACCACTTCGCGCCAGACAATCAAACGCAATGAAGAGTGCGAGGGTGCGCTGCTGTGCTGAAAGTGTCTGCGCCCCGCCGGTCAGTCGAGAGGTGAGCGTGCTGGAAGGTAACGGGCGTCCATCCTCCCACGCAACAATCTCTCCATCGAAGATGCCGCTGATTCCCGCGGCGCGCGCAGCGGCGGTGATCTCAGGGAATGAGACGGTCACATCGTGAAGGTCACGTCCATAGAGTGCGGCGCGTTCACCATCAACGTGTAGCTGCGCGCGGACACCGTCGTACTTGTCCTCAACGGCAACCGTGAACTCTGGGCGACCCGCGAACTCAGGGCGCTCGCTGAGTCGCTCAACGACCTCGGGGACGCCGGAGGTGGCGGCGGCGAGCATCGGCGGGATTGGGTGGAAGAGCTGCAGGCGTGCCTCGTCCAGGCGGCCGCTACGGGCGAGCAGCGCCACCCTCCCTGGGTCTCCTTCAAGGAGCATCGCCCAGCGGACCGCAGCCAGATCAGCGTCAAACGCGGCAGCAATCGCCGCTTCAAGGAGTCCGTCACGTAGACCGATCCGCAAGTCGCCAATGAGGGCGCGCACGAGGAACTTTGCAGCGACTGGCGAACACCCATAGAAGAGCTGAACCAACAGGTCGTGACGGCGCTGACCACTTGAAGCGGCGATCGCCTGGAAGGCCTCCGGGAGCGCACGCAGCTTTGGGGCGGCACTCGCGTGTGCTGACGGGTGTGTGCCCGTCGCATCTGCGAGTGCTTCGGTGCGCGTCTGCGCGCTTCGCTCCACCTCTTCAAGGGCCGGGCCAGCGAGTGGACGCTCGGACTCAAAGAGGTCCTCCACCGCGCGCCCAAGATCTCCACCGTCGTCAAGCAACTTTGCGAGCGAGCCTGATGGTGCGCCAGCAACCTCCTCGGCTGCGCGCGCAATCGTTCCCCATGAGAGTGTGCCGCTCGGCACCACGCCGCGGCTGCCCATGAGACGCACCGCAATCTCAAGGTCAACCTCGTCTGCGCGCTGCAGTGCGGCGGCAAGAAGGTGCACCTTCTCGGAGGTTCGGGTCGCGCTCTCAATGCGCTGCGCAACGCTCGCCCAGCGATTCATCTGCGTGCGCCTCTCATGTGCGGTGCGCTAGTTGCGGCGTTCGCGGAGCGCGCGGGGGTCGGCACTCCATGGGCGGATCCCTTCTGCGAGAAGCAGACGCTCACGCTCAAGGTGTTGCTCAAGCGCGACGAGTCGCGTGCGTGCATCTGGCGCTTCTAATAGTGACTGACGTTGTTCGTTAGAAAGTTGCACTACGCCACCCACAATGTGTGAAAGGCTGACCGGGTCCTCTGCTCCAGAGAGCCGCGTGATCGCCGTTGCAAGCAGGTCATCCGTTTCATCGGACGACTCGCCCTCCTCCTCGTCGGAGAGCTCAAACTCCACCCCTTCACCCTGGTCTCGCAGCGAGTCACTCGCCGCGCTTGAGGTAAGGAGGAGCTTCTCAATCTCACTGACAACCTCTTCTGAGAGGTAGCTGCCATCTTCTTCGGCGAGCGCTTCATCGATCGCCTCGGCCGTCACTTCGTCAGCGTAGCCGTCTCCTTCGTCGTCGCCCTCGTCACCATCGTCGTCACTCTCATCATCGTCGTCGCCGTGTTCGTGCACCCCGTCACCACGCAGCAGCTCGAGGTAGTCAACAAACCCGGCGGAGACGCGCTCGGCAACTGCGGTCAGTTCGTCGCGCGGCCCACCGGCTGGCTCGTCAAGGATCTGCACTTCGGCGCGGAGATAGGGTGCGTCGCGATCGAGTCGAACCACGCGGAATCGCGTGGTCCCAAGTGTGACAAGGTCCCAACGACCATCCACATAGCGAGTGGCTTCACGAATATCGGCGATCGTTCCAATGGCGGCAATCTCACCACCGCTAATGTTGATCACGCCGAACGGAGAACGCGACTCCATGCAGCGCTTCACCATTAGTCGGTATCGCGGTTCAAAGATGTGCAGCGGCAGCGCCACGCCAGGGAATAAGACGAGGTCCAGCGGAAAGAGTGGAATCAGTGACGCGCGTGGCGGTGTCGGGAGCGTCTCTGACTGACCTTCGGGCTCGCGCCCGTCGCGTGCGGCGTCCCCGTTCAGGGGAGGCTCAGTGGCTGCAGGCGGAGGGTGCGCCGGCCGATTCCGCCGTGCGGAAGCTCGAACCGCAGCCGCAGCCGCCGACCGAGTTTGGATTCTCAACTGTGAAGCCTGCGCCCATCAGTGAATCCACGAAGTCAACGGACGAACCGACCACGAGCGGCACCGACTTTTCGTCAAGATAAACCTTGACGCCGTTCGTCTCGAAGATCTGATCATCTGCGTTGGCGGTCTCTTCAACCATCATGCCGTAGCGGTATCCGCTGCATCCACCGGAGATGATGTAGACGCGCAGACCGATCGCAGGATTCGTCTCGCCCTTGGTCAGGTCGCGGAACTTCGTGGCGGCGGCATCGGTGAGAACGAGCGGGGTCGCAGGCGTCTCTGTTGCTGGCTTCTCAACAGGTGTGCTGGTTGCCGTCTCCTGGTTCAACATCGCTGCCTCCTGCTCTTCATGGTGGCGCCGTGCGCCTAGATCAGGATTCTACCCTCTCCACGAGCATGGCGATCCCTTGCCCCACCCCCACGCACATGGAGGCGATCCCGAAGCGGCTTCCGCTCCGTGTGAGCTCCCGGGTGAGCGTGACCAGCATGCGGGCGCCTGAGGCGCCGAGTGGGTGGCCGAGCGCAATGGCACCGCCGTGGATGTTGGTGGTGGCCGGGTTGAGCCCGAGTTCGCGGATGCAGGCAACCGCCTGACTTGCAAAGGCCTCGTTCAGCTCAACGCGATCAATCTCCTTTGCACTCAGTCCGGTGCGCTCGAGCAGTTTGCGAATTGCAGGAATTGGTCCGATCCCCATGACGGACGGGTCAACACCAGCGACTGAGGTGGCGACAACGCGCGCAAGTGGTTTCAGCCCGAGCGCACGCGCACGCCCCGCCTCCATCACGAGAAGAGCGGCGGCGCCATCATTGATGCCAGATGCGTTCCCTGCCGTGACACTCCCGCCCTCAATGAATGCAGGACGCAGCTTTGCAAGGCTCGCCGCATTCGTCTCTGGTCGCGGATGCTCATCCTTCTCTACAGAGATCGCATCACCTTTGCGCTGTGAGATCTTCACGGGCACGATCTCTTCTACGTGCACGCCGCTCGCCGCCGCCGCGGCGGCTCGACGCTGTGACTCAAGGGCGAACGCGTCCTGCTCTTCGCGTGAAACGCCCCACTGCGTGGCGACGCGCTCTGCGGTTTCACCGAGTGAGATTGTTGGGTACTTCGCATCCAAGACTGGGTTCACGAATCGCCAGCCGATTGTGGTGTCCACGAGTTCGCGGGTGCCGCGCTCGTACCCACTCTCTGGCTTCAACGTGACGAGTGGCGCGCGGCTCATGCTCTCCACGCCACCAGCAATCACCACATCAGCATCGCCAACGGCGATCGCCTGTGCTGCACTCGCCACCGCCTGAAGTCCAGAGCCGCAGAGTCGGTTCACCGTCTGGCCGGCAACCTCAACTGGGAGTCCAGCAATCAGGAGTGCCATGCGCGCAATGTTGCGGTTGTCTTCACCCGCCTGGTTCGCGCACCCGAGAATGACATCGTCAATGATCGCCGGATCAATTCCACTTCGTGCAACGACCGCCTCAAGGACGGTGGCGGCGAGGTCGTCCGGGCGCACTCCTGCGAGCGCGCCGCCGTAACGACCGACGGGGGTGCGAACCGCCTCAACGATCCACGCCTCGCGGAGTGGTCGTCCAGGCGCTACTGAGGTTGTGTGCTGCTCTGCCATGCGCAGAGTCTACGCCCAGCGCTCCGCTACGATGGGGGCATGGAGCCACCCAGCAGCACCGTGCCAGTTCACACGAGTGAGGCGACCCTCGCCCCTGTGGTTAGCGCCATGCCAGGCGGTCTCCCTACGCTTGACCAGCTCTTCGCCTTCGCCGCTGATGCGGAGCGCCGCGCGCGCACCCTGCGCCTGCGCATTGAAGACCGCAGCGTCACAACGAGCGGCGAAAGCCTGACCCGGACCGAGCTCCTGGTCGATCGTCCGCGAGCACGCGTCACCACCTCAACGGGATCCGCCTACGAGGTCTGGGCGACCGATGGATCAGTGATTGAGCAGTACAACGCCGCGAGTAACACCGCCACGCGTCGGCCGCACCGAGCTCCGCCCACGGGACTTGATGACGCAGAGCTCCCAGCCACCGCGGGTCACGTGCAGACGCTCGGTCCACTTCCTGGAAAAGGTTGGGCGAGCACCTTCCTCCGACCCGCGCACTTCTGCGCCAACACGCTGCGCAGCGGCACGCTCGGAACGATTCACGAGTCTATCCATCTTGATCGCGCGGCGCTGACGGTGGAGTCCGCCGCACCACGGATCATTGATCGCGTCGGCGACCACGCCACCTTCCGCTATCGCGTCACTTTTGATCGCGCAACGGGGATCCTGCTCAGCGTCAGTGAGATCCATGATGATCGCGTGGTTCGAGAGGCGCAGGTTACTGCGATCACGTTGGACGCACCGATCCCTGCAAGCGAGTTCATCATTGAGATGCCGGAGGGTGTCACGAAGATCTATTGATCGTGCACAAGGGTTGCAAGCAGGCGAAGTAGTTGGAGGGCTCTATGGCCGAATTCAACGGTTCCAGCACGCTGAGCAGAAGCGTTGCGCAACTCCTTGAGACGAGTGAGGATCCAGCGGCGATTGCCGCGCTCCTTCCAGGGTGCGAAGCACTCCACCGCACCGACGCGGAACACATCGAAGGTCGACTCGCAACCGAGGTTGCGGGGATTCCTGTCACCGCCGCCGTCTCCGTGCGGCGCACGGTGGAGACGCTCGCCGACGGTGCTGCGCGACTCCACCTCAGGCTCAAGGTCCGCCCAGACATTGGTGGACACGCGGTGGTGGCAGCGATCATTGATCTCGCCCCTACTGCTAGTGATGCGAGCTCCACCGATGCGTCGTGGCGTGCCTCAAGCGAACTCGATCCGATGCTCGCCGTGATGGCGGGTCAACGGGTGGAAGAGTTCTTGCGCGCCTCTATGCAGCGCCTGATTGAAGGACTCGGCGCGGCGCGTTAAACGAAACGCGCGGCGCGTTACGCGAAGAGCGCGGCGCGTACCGCCAGCGCAAGGATCAGCGCGAGCGTTGCGATCGTCAGCACCCAGCCGGCACGAAAGAGCGCGCGGCCACGGTTGATCGGCCACCACGCGGGAACGGATCGCGCAATGCGGAGCCCCGCCTCACCCATCGCAATGAAGAGCGGCAGCGCACCGATGAGAACGGGGATCTTGACGATCGGATCTGACCAGCTCGCACCAAGGTTGAGCGCGCTGATGACGATCGTTCCACAGAAGAAGCCGATCACGCTGAGATAGATGTACGCGCCGCGCAACGGAGTCGGCGCCTCCTCTGCAACGTACGCAGGGAGTCCATCGTCCGCAAGTGGAACCTCTTGGCGGTCAAGGATGATCATCCCTGGCTCATAGCGTTCGTCTTGCAAGACGCCGCGCAGCAGATCCGCCGCGTCCGGTGCCTCTTCGTCGAGTGGTTCCGCGAGTGGTCGCTTTGCTTCAACAGGTTCTGGCTGCGCTCCTGGTCGTTGCTCGCTCATCGCCGAGCAAGAAAGAAGCCGACCACGGCGAGCACGATCCCAGCAATGCGCGTGAGTGTGACGGGGATCTGTGGTGCGCCGAGGAGGCCGAAGGCATCAATGGCGAGTGCTGCGGCGAGGGAGCCGAGGATGTAGATGAGCGTTGACTCAGTGACGCCGAGCACGGGTACCACGGTGGCGAAGCCGGTCACGATCAGCACGCCGAAGAGTCCCCCCGTCAAGAGAAGTGGCGGAAGCTGCGTCGCCTCCGCAAGTTGGAGGCGTCCGCTGACCGTGCCAACGACGAGCAACACCGCGAGTCCAACGATGAAGGAGACGGTCGCAGCGGTGATCGGATCCGTGCGCCGCCCCACTTCGGCGTTGACGATCGCCTGAACAGACGACGCAATCCCAGCGGCGAGGATGAAGAAGCCGAGGGCAATCAGTTGCATGCGAGAGTTTCCCTGTCGTCCTTGCACATCAACCCTGCAACGCCGAGGTGGCTATTCGCCTGCGGCGCGGGTGAAGCCCTCTTCGCCACCCCACGACCGCAGCTTCTCAAGGTGCACCCACTGCGCAACTCCAGCAACGCGCGTCACCAGCGCGAGGAGTTCTTCATTGCTCACAACCTGTGTCTCATCGCGCGCGATGAATCGCGCACGGAAGAAGCCAACGTGATCAAACGCCGGCGCCGCCTTTGGCCACACCACGACGCCACGGGAGGAGACCATGCGCAAATTGAAGTTTGGCCCTGAGAGCGCAGCGAGCTTGGTGCCGATCTCTGCTGGCGAGAGGAGCGACTCCACGAAGATATCTACGCCCAGGACAGTTGCGGGGCCCACCTCTGCAAGACGCTTCTCGCCGTCAACCCAACGCGGGTGCGACTTCACGCTCGTTGCGCGCGGACGGCTCGCCGCGGTTGGGACGCTCGTTGGTCCGCGACCGAGGTTTTCAATGACTGCGTCTGTGAACCCGGTGGTGCTCACCGCCGCCTCTACGTCGCCACCCTGCTGGCGAACAACATCCTGCGGGAGTGCCTTCCCGTCTTCGAGCGTGGCGAGGACGGCGTCTTCCACCTGGTCTGCAAGATCAAGTTCGCCAATGTGGCGAAGCATCATGGTGGCGGAGAGGACGAGAGCGGTTGGGTTAATGACGTTCTTCCCTGCATACTTTGGCGCGGAGCCGTGGACGGCCTCAAAGATTGCCACCTCGTCACCGTAGTTTGCGCTCGATGCGAAGCCGAGGCCGCCAACGAGTCCGGATGCAAGGTCGCTGATGATGTCGCCGTGCAGGTTGGTTGCAACGATCACGTCAAACTGCGCAGGGTCTTTCACCATCTGGTGCGCAACGTTGTCAATAATGAGGTGGTTCGCCTCAATCGGCGCATATTCGGCAGCGAGCTCTTCGCCAATCCGCTTGAACATCCCTTCCGTGAACTTCAAGATGTTCGCCTTGCTCGCGGTCGTGACCCTCTTGCGGTTCTCCCGAAGTGCAAGTTCATAGGCGAAGCGAATGATCTTCTCGGATCCCTTCCTAGTGATCAGCTTCGCCGCCTGCGCGACGTCAAACGTCTGCAGATGTTCAATACCGGCGTAGAGATCTTCAATGTTCTCGCGCACGATCACCATGTCGACCCCTTCGCCCTTGTAGCGCGTTGGGATCCCTGGAAGTTCGCGCGCGGGGCGCACGTTGGCGTACGTTTCAAAGAGTTTGCGCAACGTGACGTTGGCGCTCTTCTCGCCGAATCCGACTGGTGTCTCTAGCGGTCCCTTCAGGGCAACACGGGTGCGCTCAATGCTGTCGCGGGTCGCCTGCGGGACGCCCGTCTGATCGCCTTTCAGGAAGACCGAGGCGCCAGCCTCCGCCTCTTCCCAGTCAAAGGCGACGCCGGCACGTGCGGCGGCGGCATCAAGGATGCGTCGGGTGGCGAGGGCGACCTCGGGGCCAACCCCGTCGCCAGGGATGATGGTGACGGCGTGTCTCCGAAGGTTGCTCATCTGCGCAGGATAGCGATCAGCGCGAAAGTCGCCCGCTGGCCCGATCTGCCGCGATCAGTCGCCGCAGCCCACCCACTCCTGCATCGATCACCCGATTGATATCGCAGGCCGCCTCTTCGTCGGCAGTCATTGGTCGCTGCTCTGGGTTCCCCAGGATCAGCATTGTGCCCCCCGCTCGCGCACCGAGCGTTGCCGCAACAATGAAGAGTGTTGCCGCCTCCATCT
>JBBAWP010000016.1:0-24456 GCA_040397155.1 Candidatus Limnocylindrus sp. | reverse complement strand
AGGCGATCGCTGGCTCCATCCCCTTTCGCGCGGGTGACGAAGTTCTCCTCGTTGAACTGCCAGATGAGGCAGGGGGCCTGACGTACGCCGTCGCAGATCGTTCACGCGGTGGCGCTCTGGTGCTGTTAGGCGTCGCCTTTGCTGCGCTGGTGATCGTCGTCGCAGGTTCGCGTGGGGCGCGCGCACTGATTGCACTGCTTGCCGCAACGATCCTCATCGTTCGCTTCGGGCTCCCTGCAATTCTTTCGGGCGCATCGCCCGTTCTTGTTGCGGGTGGAACCGCGCTTGCTGTTGGCACCCTCACCACGATCATCAGTGAAGGCTTCTCGCGTCGATCTACCGCGGCCATCCTCGGTATCTCGGCGAGTCTGATCGTCGTTGGCCTCCTCTCACTTCTCTTTGATCAACTCCTCGCGTTTACTCCGTTCGCGGGTGACGCAGATCTCCTGAATCTTCTCCCGCTCCTCGGAGCCAACGTGGACCTGCGAGGCATTGGCCTCGCCGCTGCGCTCATTGGGACGATGGGGATCATTGATGATGTTGCGGCCACGCAGGTCGCCGCCGTTGATGAGTTGCGACAGGGGGCGCGTCGAGAGTCAGATCTGGTGATCGCAACGCGCGCACTCAGTATTGGTCGCGCGCACATTGCAGCGGTGATCAATACCCTCCCGCTGGCGTACTTTGCTGCAGCGCTCCCGCTCGTCGTCTCCACGCTGATCGCGCCAGGTGATCTACTCACACGAATTAGCAGCGAGTCTGTCGCCGTTGAGATCGTCCGATCACTCGTGGGGACAACTGGTGTGTTGCTTGTGATGCCACTCAGCACCGCGGCGGCGCTCCTCGTAGGGGTGGGCGAAGAGTAGCTACGCCTCGCGTGCAGCGAGCCAGCGCTCGGCATCAAGCGCCGCGCGACAGCCGTCACCGGCGGCAGTGACCGCCTGACGATACCGATGATCGTGAACATCCCCTGCAATGAAGATGCCGTCAATTGCGGATGCCGAAGAGTGCTCCTTCACCTGTAGATAGCCGGCCGCGTCAACAGGGAGCGCGCCGCCAAGGAGTTCGGTGTTCGGCTTATGCCCAATCGCAACAAAGAGACCGCCGACGGCGAGCTGCTCGGTGGCACCACTCGTGGTGTCCTTCAGGACCAGCGCTTCTGTCTTCTTTTCGCCAATGACTTCTACTACTTCGCGGTTGAAATGAATCTGGATCTTCTCGTGCGCTTGTGCGCGTGCAACCATGATCTTGCTGCCGCGGAATTCATCACGACGGACGAGAAGGTGCACCTTGGTGGCAAAGCGCGTCAGGAAGAGCGCCTCTTCAAGTGCGGTGTCGCCACCACCGACGACTGCCACCTCTTCGCCCTTGAAGAAGAAGCCGTCACAGGTAGCGCATGAGCTCACACCGCGTCCTCGAAGGCGTGTCTCGGACTCTAGCCCGAGCCAGATTGCAGATGCGCCGGTGGCAACAATCACGGCATCCGCGGTGAACTCACGCCCTGCGCTCCAAACTCGGAACGGCTGCTTGGAGAGATCGACGCGGTCAACATCTTGGTCGACAACTGCGGTGCCGAATCGCTCCGCCTGTGCGCGCATCTTCGCCATCAGGTCTGGTCCATCAATCCCGTCTGGGAAGCCGGGGAAGTTCTCCACCTCGCTGGTGAGCATCAGCTGGCCGCCCGGCGCGTATCCGGCGAGCAGGGTCGGTTCCAACTGCGCGCGCGCCGCATAGATTGCAGCGGTGAGACCCGCAGGGCCGGAGCCGAGGATTAGGAGTTTGCTGTGGGCTGGAGCCGCGCTTGAGGGGGTGGGTTTCGCAGGGCTTGCGGCGGGGGTGCTCGCCGGCTCGCCGCCGCCAAAGTCGATCGTGAAGCCCTTCTCTGTCATTGGCTCATTGTAGGCGCATGCGGAGCGGGGCGATTAGTGAGCGGGTTGGTCAGCGGAAGAGATCCCAGTCCGGAGGCATCAGGCTCTCACGGACGCTCCCTGACTCCGTAGGGGCTGGCTTCGCGCCGCGAATGAAGGCGAGTGGACGTTTCGCGCTCTTCCCGAGCGCAAGCTCCGCTGCCGCGGCGATCTGATCGGCGACTGCTCGGACGGTGGCCGCCATGACACGACCATCCGCGTCGGGCTGCCCGCGCAGATCCTCCAGCGCAGCGATCCCCGCGAGACCGATCGCAACATCGGTGATGCCGAGCCTCCACGGTCGCCCGAAGGAGTCGGTGATGATCACCCCTGGAGCAACGCCAGTGCGGGCCGCGATTGCGGCGCGGATCTGCGCTGCAGAGGCGTCGGGGTCGCGAGGGAGGAGGGTGACGATCTCGCCGCTGCGCGGGCCAACGTTGCTCGCATCGACCCCCGAATTCGCCAGGACAAAGCCGTGCGCAGTTTCGGTGATGATCACGCCACGATCCATGCGCACGACGCGCACCGCTTCCTGGAGCACCACCTCCACCTGTCGTGCATCGCGCTTCCACCGTTCCGCGTACGCAACCGCCTCTGGTCGCGGAGTGATGGTGGTGAGATCGACAATCGCCCCCTCCGCCTTTGAGACGATCTTCTGCGTGACACTGATCACATCATCAGGTCGTAGTGGGCCAACGGCGCGCTCGTCCAAGAAACGGTGCACGGCCTCGGCAATGAGTTTTGGGAGGTTGTCGTTCGGCTGAATCTCCCCGAGCCCGTCAATGGGGAGTGCGATCAAACCGTCGTGTTGATTGTATGCAGCGTGGCCTGCCCCTGGAGCGGTGACGGCGGCCAAGTCTTCTGGCGTATCGAGGTCTGCTGCGAGTGGGGAGGAGAGTTGATGCACGCTGCTGGCGGTTGCGGTGAGCTCGCGAAGGTGCAGCGCAGCGCTCCCTTCGCCGTAGTGGAGGCTCATGCTGGTCGGCAGCGGAGTGATCAGCGCCGCGGTGCCGCCATCGAGTGCGGGGAGGATGGCGCTCGCCGCCCCGCTCGCGCGCCATGCGCGTACCAGCTCATCGAGTGCGCCGCCTGAAACGTGCGCAAGGTCGACTGGAATGATCAGCGCGGTTGTTGCCCCGTCTGCGCGTGCGTGCTGGAGCCCGAGCAGGATCGCTTCATTCAGCGGCACACCACGATCGTCAATTGCTACGGCACCCGAGGCTCTGGCGAGTTCCCGCGCCAGCGGATCAGGTGAGACGAGGATCGTTCGTTCGATACTGTGCGCGCTGCGCAGTGCGCCAAGCGTGCGAACAAGGAGGCGCGCGGAGAGCTCCATTCGCTCCTGCTCACTGAGGGCACTCTCCATGCGCCGTTTGGAGTCGGCAACACTGCGAAAAGGGAGAACCGCCGTGATCATGCGGCGTCGGACGCAGCCTGTAAGAGCTGTCGTGCAAGGCTGAGCCGCGCATCGTCGTCGTGCATCACGGTCGTGGCGCCAACGATTCGCGGAACGAGCGGGGCGAGCTCTGCGCGCAGTGCATCGGTGAGGTCGCTCTCTTCTACGAGGAGCGTGTCAAAGAGTCCTGGGAGTGCGCGCGCCACACCAGCTGGAGAGGAGGGGAGTCCAGCGGCTCTCAGCATGCGGTCGGCTGGTCCCTTGATCGCCTTCCCCGCAACGATCGGTGAAACGCCGATCACCTGAACGCCGCGCGTACGTGCCGAGGCGATCGCCTCTCGTACTCCGTCGACAGCAAGGATTGGAGCAATGGAGATGAGTGGGTTTGATGGCGCGATCACGATCAGTTCGGCGCTAAGGATCGCCTCAGTCACTTCGGCGCTCACGCGTGCGCTCTGCGCACCGACGAACTCAACCTCAAGGACCTCTGGCTTCGCCTGCGCACCAACGAACCATGGCTGAAACTCCATCCAACCCTCTGGGGTTCGAACCCTGGTTCGGAGCGAGTCGTCAGTCGCCATCAGGATCGGCGCGTCAGGGAGTCCGAGTCGCCGCTGCAACTCGCGGTTCACCTCGGTGAGACGTCCTCCGCTCTTGAGGAGTGCCGTGCGGTGGATGTGGAGCGCCAAGTCACGATCGCCCAGCCTGAACCAGTCAGGCGCCCCAATCTTGCCGAACTGTTCGAGTGCGTTCCAGGTCTCGCCAGCGAGCCCCCAGCCGCGTTCGCGATCGCCGAGTCCGGCGAGGGTGTAGAGGAGCGTGTCGTGATCTGGGCAGATGGTGAGGCCATGCAGTTCAAAGTCATCTCCAGGGTTGGCGATGATGCTCAGCTCACCCTGCGGGAGTGCACGGTAGAGACCGTCGGCAAGCTTTGCGCCGCCAACCCCACCAGCGAGGAGTGCAACGCGCGGGCTCACGCGGTGAGGCCGGGGAGCACCTCACGGCCGAAGGCTTTGGCCCACTCGACCTGATTGCGGCCGACGTTGTGCAGATAGATCTTGTCGAAGCCCATATCTAGATAGCGTTGGATGGTTTTCTGGTGCGCAGCAAGATCGCTGGAGATCAGCATGCGGCCGGTGAAGTCCTCTGGGCGCACGAGCTTCGCCATCTGCTGGAAGTCGGCGGGGTTGCGGATGTCTTGCTTCGGGAACTTCATCCCGCCATTCGGCCACTCGCGCATTGCGTTCTGAAGCGCCTCTTCGTCGGTTGGCGCCCAAGAGAGATGTAGTTGCAGGATCTTCTGCATCGCGTCTGGGTTCTTCCCTGCGGCGCGCGCTCCTTCGGCGAACTTATCAAAGACGGTCTGGATCTTCTCGTCCGCCGCTCCAACCGTGATGATTCCATCGCACAGTTCACCGGTCTTCTTTGCGGTGATCGGACCCGCCGTTGCTACGTAAATCGGTGGCAACTCTGCTGGAAGTGTCCAGAGTCGGGTGCTCTCCAGCTGGTACCAGCGGCCAGCGTGCTTCACATCCTTCCCAGTGAAGAGCTTGCGGATGATCTCGATCGCCTCAAACATGCGCGCGATGCGTTCGCCGACCTCGGGCCAATAGCCTCCAACCACATGCTCGTTGAGCGCTTCACCAGAGCCGAGCCCGAGCCAGTGTCGACCTGGGTACATGGCGGCGAGCGTCGCCGAGGCCTGAGCCACCGTTGCTGGGTGCATTCGCCAGCCTGGGCAGGTGACACCAGGGCCAATGTCACCCTTCGTCTTCTCTGCAAGAAGGGTCATGACGTTCCAGACGAACGGCGCGTTCCCCTGTTCTGGAACCCATGGCTGGAAGTGATCCGCAGCCATCACGCCGCTCATCCCCGCGCGTTCAGCGGCAACGGAGTAGTCTACGACCTCTTGCGGGCCGAACTGCTCGAGCATTGCGGCGTATCCAATCTTTGCTGATCCGCTCCCCACGTTACGAACCTCCCACGGTGCGCTTCACCCCTGGCTCGCCGTGGGTGAGGATTGCGGTCGGAGATAGTTCGAACCCGATGCGCGTCTGCTTCTTGAACTCGGCGATTCGCTCGGCAAGGATTTCTGGCTTCGTGATGTAGCGCGCGGTGATCTTTGCCATCTGCGCCTGCGCCGCCTCCTGGTCATCAATGATGTGCACGCGCCCAATGATCTGGACGTAGTTGTATCCCTCTTCAATCATGATCGCGACCCGTGGATCGCGACGCAGGTTTGCCGGCCACCGTCGGCCATCGGCGCTGTTGAAGAGGATGCGGTCACCCTCAAGGGCGTACCAGACCACCGCTGAGAAGGGGGCGCCATCCGCGTTCACCGTAGAGAGCGTGGCGAAGCGGGGCCGTTCAAGGAAGGCCCTGATTGCGGGGTCGTGAAGCCGCTCTGCGCTCATGAGGCGTACGCTACACGGAACGGTGCCCGCCGTCCCTGGTGGGCCCAGTAGTTGCGGAGGCAGCATGGCCCAGATTCACTTGCACGCCGAGAATGGTGATTACGCTCCAGTCGTTCTCCTCCCTGGCGACCCGAACCGATCGAAGAGGATCGCGGCGCGCTTTGACGGTGGCTTGGAGAAGGCGAAGCTCGTCAACGAGCATCGCGGCCTGCTCGGTTACACGGGCACGGTGAACGGCGTCCCCGTGAGCGTGCAGACAACTGGCATGGGGACACCGACCACCTCCATCGTTGTTGAAGAGTTGCTCAACCTTGGCGCAGAGACCTTCATTCGGGTAGGTACTTGTGGTGGATTCCTGCACCTAGAGACGGGTGACGTACTTGTTGCATCTGCAGCGGTCGCCAGTTCTGGCATCGGGCCGATCCTCGGGTTTAATGAGCCGACGGCACCAACCGCAGATTTTGATGTCACGGGTGCGCTGATCGCCGCCGCGAAGGCAGAGGGGCTCACCACTCACGTTGGCCCGATCGTCACGTCTGATGTCTTCTACGACCCAGAGCCGCGTGGGACTGCGCGCTGGGGCGCGCGCGGCTATCTCGGCGTGGAGATGGAGTCGGCGGCACTCTTCCTCCTCGCAATGCGCGAGCGCGCAAAGGGGCGACCGGTTCGCGCGGGGACCATCCTCACCGTCTCCGACACGATTCGCGATCCTGAGCTTGTGAAAGAGGCGCGAAAGAATGGTGGCGAGGCCTGGTACCGACTTCCAGAAGATGAGTTGATTGCACGCATCGACCGAACGATCGGTGCCGCGCTCAAGGCGGCGGCACAGCTCGGCGCGCGTTGACAGGGGTCACACCGCGACTCGGCGTTGCGCTCGGCACGATCGGCCTCAGCGCGAGTGAGTGGCTTGATTGTGCCGGCGAGTTAGCGCAACTACCAATTGAGCGCGTCTGGATTTGGGATCACCTGATGGGGCGTGGCGCCGTGGAGCGTCCAGTTCTTGAGGCGCTCTCGCTCGCGGCCGCCGCACTCGCGCGGTATGAGTCGCTCGCTGTTGGCACACTTGTGCTTGACGTGACAAAGCGACACCCAGCGCTCGCGGCAAAGTCAATCGCAACGATCGCCTCTCTCGCAGAAGGGCGCTTCGCGGTCGGTCTAGGTGCTGGCGGTGATGCAGCGGAGCATCAGGCGCTCGGTATGGAGTTCGGCGCCGCAGAGGAGCGGCTGACACTGATGGAGGAGACGATCGGAATCTTTCGCGCCATGCTGGAGGGGGATCCGACACAACGCGTCACGCGCCCAAGTCAGGGTGCCGCCCCTTCGCTGTTGGAGGCGGCCTCTGCGCCACGCCCCGCGCATCAGGTCCCTCTGTACGTTGCGGGAGATCACGAGCGCAGCATTGATCTTGCAGCGCGAGCTGGGGATGGCTGGATTGCTCCAGCGGCGAGCTTTGCGCAAGGGATCACGCGGTTCAGAGGCGCGTCTGAACGCGCGGGGAGGACTGGACTTGTTGCCTTCGCACTGCAAGAGCTTGGTAAAGGCGAGTCGCTGAAGGAGACGCCATTCGGTCGTGATCCTCGAGGCTGGCTTGCCGCGCAAGGGGAGGCTGGTGCTGATTCCGTGGTGATCACCGTTCGCGATCGGAGTGACGTTGCGCAGCTTTCTGCGATGATTCGGTAATGGAGAACTCAGTTGTAGAGAAGGCTCAGACGCAACCGTGCGTTCGCTGCGGCGCCTCAGTTTCGCTGCAAGAGGCGCTCTGTGAGCGCTGCAACCCGCTGGGCTTGGCCCAGCCCTCTTCCAGCCAGGCGCACGGCACCGTCTTCCTTGGGATCGGTGTTGCGGTGCTCCTCCTCGCCTCACTCGCAGGGAGTTCGGCAAAGGGTGTTGGCCCGTTTACGGCGCAGATCAGCGCACCCGTCTCGATCCCGGGCGGGCTCTCCGTTGAGATCAACGTGGAGAACACGGGGAGTGGTGCCGGCTCCGCCGCCTGCAGCGTGAGTACGACCAAGATTGGAAGCGCTGGCCTCACGGAGATCATCACGACAGAACGAATTGAGCCGGGCACTTCCGTTGCGATCACGCGGGAGCTACAGGCCTTTGGCGCAGAGCCGCTCCCGCTTCTGATCAACTGCGGGAGCTAGCGCTCCTCGAGGATCTCTTTCAGGTGTCGCAGATCTGATTGGAAGATCCTGCGGAGGATCGGCCGCTGCAGAAACCCGGCAAGCATGGGGAAGAGCGGCGGGCGCAAATACTCCATCCAACGGATCAGCGTCTGCTGCTCGCTTGCTGCACTGAACTCAAGCAGTCCTTCGCCCGTGAACTTCCCTTCATGACGAATCCCAAATGCGTGAGGTGGTTCAAGTCGTGTGATCACCACATCATCTGTCGTTGAGATCCCAAAGATTCGTACGGTCGCGCGACCACGTGAGCCAACCTTGATTGGACCTGGGGTGATCATCTCAACGCGCTTCATCTCATGCATCCACTCTGGTTGCCGCTGCACGTCAGATGCGTACTCCCAAACGCGCGGAAGTAGGGCGTTGATCAGGATCTCCATGTGCATTCGTGGGGGCGCGAGCGTTCCGATACGAACGGCGCGCCCGAGGATCCACTCAAGAATAAGCGCCCCGAATGCGCCGATGGCGGCGAGTAGTGCGAGGAGTGTCAGGGGGGCATCCATTAGTTTCGCCCCGGATGCGGGCTGTGGGGGCCTTCCGGACGGGCAGATCCGTGCAGCGACTTCATCCCCACATCGTCGCACGGCGCGCTACTCTTGGGGGGCAGTGCAAACCTTCGACTTCCTTGAGCAGATCCCCGACGCAGATCCCGCCGATACGGCGCGCCTGATCGCCGAGCTCGAGCGCTCGGTCACCGCCCACGGACCGGAGCGTGCCCGCCTCCTGATGATGCGCTTGATGTCGCGCGCTCGTGATCTTGGCGTGGATCTCCCCACACTTGCGACCACGCCGTACATCAACACCATCAAGACAAGCGACGAGCCGAGCTTCCCTGGCGACGAGGCGATGGAGACACGCATCAGGCACATCGTGCGCTGGAATGCGGCGGCGATGGTGCTGCGTGCCAATAAGGAACACCCGGGGATCGGTGGCCACCTTGCAACGTACGCGAGTGCGGCCAGCCTCTATGAGGTCGGCTTCAACCACTTCTTCCGTGGCAAGGTTGGCGGCGCGGGCGACCAGATCTTCTACCAAGGACACGCGGCCCCAGGGATCTACTCGCGCGCCTTCCTTGAGGGGCGGATTGGGGAGGCGCAACTTGATCGATTCCGCCAGGAGACCGAGGGGCCCGGCGGCCTCCCTTCGTACCCGCACCCGCGCCTCCTTCCAGACTTCTGGGAGTTCCCAACGGTATCCATGGGCCTCGGCGGGATCGGATCTATCTATCAAGCTCGATATAACCGCTATCTGCACAATCGCGGACTGGCTGATACCGCGAACAGTCGTGTCTGGGCCTTCCTCGGCGATGGCGAGATGGACGAGCCTGAATCTGCAGGTGCGCTCACCCTCGCAGCGCGAGAGGGGCTCGACAACCTCACCTGGGTGGTGAACTGCAATCTGCAGCGCCTTGACGGTCCTGTGCGCGGAAACGGGAAGATCGTGCAAGAGCTCGAGGGTCTCTTCCGTGGTGCTGGCTGGAATGTGATCAAGGTGATCTGGGCACGCGAGTGGGACCCACTCCTTGCAGCAGATGAAACTGGCGACCTGGTGCGCAAGATGGACAGCACCGTTGACGGTGAGTTCCAGAAGTACACCGTTGCTGGTGGCGCATATATCCGTGAGCACTTCTTTGGGCCGGAGCCTGCACTCTCGCAACTTGTTGCGCATCTCAGTGATGAGGATCTGGTGCGCCTGCGTCGCGGCGGACACGATTACCGAAAGATTCACGCCGCCTACTCAGCCGCCGTGGCACATAAGGGTGCCCCAACGGTGATCCTCGCGAAGACGGTGAAGGGCTGGACGCTGGGCCCATCCGTAGAAGCAACGAACCCTGCGCACCAGGCGAAGAAGTTGACCGAGGCGGAGCTGCGCGCCTTCCGAGACCGGCTCGACCTTCCGATCCCTGATGAGAAGATCCCTGAAGCTCCGTACTACCACCCAGGACCAGCGAGCCCAGAGGCGAAGTACATCGCAGAGCGCCGCGCCGCCCTCGGCGGACCGCTCCCATCTCGCGTCGTCCACCCTTCGGTCTGGACTGCGCCACAGCCGGCCGTTGATGAGGAGTTTGCGGCGGGGAGTAGCGTTGCGGTGAGCACCACGATGGCCTTCGCAAAGCTGGTGCGCAATCTGATGCGTGACCCAGCTCTCGGGAAGCTCATCGTGCCAATCGTTCCTGATGAAGCACGAACCTTCGGCATGGATCCACTCTTCAAGCAGGTGGGGATCTATGCACCGTTCGGTCAACGCTATGAGCCGGTCGACTCAGAACTTCTGCTCAGCTACCGCGAATCGCAGAGCGGTCAGGTGCTGGAAGAGGGGATCACGGAGGCGGGCTCAATGGCCTCGTTCCAGGCGGCGGGAACGGCGTATGCAACGCACGCGGTCGGCACGATTCCGTTCTACGTCTTCTATTCAATGTTTGGCTTCCAGCGAGTAGGCGACCAGGTCTGGCAGAGTGGCGATGCGCGCGTACGTGGCTTCTTGATCGGTGCGACCGCGGGGCGCACCACCCTTGCTGGCGAAGGACTGCAACATGACGATGGACACTCGCACCTGATCGCTCATGCAATGCCGCATGTGGTTGCGTACGATCCAGCCTTTGCGTATGAGATGGCGGCACTTGTTCGCCGCGGGATCACGCGAATGTATGAGCGCGGGGAAGACATCGTCTATTACGTGACGATCTATAACGAGAACCAGGTGCAACCAGCGCTTCCATCGGGAGCAAGCGTGACTGAAGGGATTCATCGAGGTCTCTATCAGTTCGCCGCGGCCGATACGGCGAACGCGGGGGCGCGCGTCCGACTCTTCGGCTCAGGAGCGATCATGGGTGAGGTGCTCAAAGCACGCGACCTCCTTCGCGACCGCTTCGGCGTTCAGGCCGAGATCTGGTCCGCAACTTCGTACTCCGAACTGCGGCGCGAAGCGCTCGTCGTTGAGCGATGGAATCGCCGTCATCCAGACACCGCGCCGAGAAAGGCGTGGCTGCAAGAGCAGCTTGAGGGAGATCGTGCCCCGATCGTTGCCGCCAGCGACTGGATGACCGCAATGCCAGATCTGATCGCACCGTGGATTGATGTTCCCTACCTTGTCCTTGGGACCGATGGTTTCGGCTTGAGCGACACACGAGAGGCACTCCGCGCCTTCTTCTCCGTTGACGCAGCACACATTGCCGCGGCGGCGATGGTCGCGCTCTCGCGCAACGGTGACCGCAGCGCAAGTGACGCCGCAGCCGCGATCAAGGAGCTCGGGATCGACCCAGAGTTGCAGCCCGTATTCGTCCTCGACCGCTAGCTGGCACCCGTCGCCACACGGTCACGCAGGAAGACAAGCCCCCTTGTCGTATCGGACAAGGGGCTTTGACGAATCCCACGTTGGGTGGCACGCTTACCGTGACTGAATCGCCTCTTTTGATTCGGTCGCCTAGGAGGGGATCACGCCATGGAAAACCTTTTCGGGTGGGGCATCGGCGGCTTTCTCACGGGACTCCGTGAGGGGGTTGAGGCGGCGCTGATCGTCGGCATTATCGCCGGGTATCTCGTGAAGATCGGCCGCGCCGATCGTCTTGGCGTGATCTGGGCTGGCGTGCTCTCCGCCATTGCCGCCTCAGCGGCGATCGGAATTGGTGCGTTCGTCTTCCTTGGCGGGCTGCAGGGGGATGCAGAGAAGCTTATCGAAGGGTTCGCATCACTCCTCGCAGTTGTCTTCCTTACCTACATGATCTTCTGGATGCGGAAGCAGGCGGTGACGCTTGGAGCCGAACTCCGCAAAGGGGTCGACCGGGCGATCGCGTCGGCATCCGTCTTCGGGCTTGCCGCCCTGGCGTTCACTGCCGTCATTCGCGAAGGGATTGAGACTGCACTCTTTCTGCTTGCGCAGACCACTGCCGCAAGCGAAGCGGGGGCCGGCTCTTGGGTTGCAATCGGCGCACTCGCCGGTCTCGCCGTTGCAACGTTGATTGGCGTGGCAATCTTCCGTGCGGGCGTGAGGCTGAATCTTGGCGCATTCTTCACGGTGACTGGGGCCGCTCTGGTTGTCATTGCCGCTGGACTTCTCTCCTACGGCGCGCACGAGCTGATTGAGGTTGGACTACTCCCCGCCATTGTTGCGCCCGTGTATGACCTCTCCGGCGTGCTCCCTCACACCGAAGGGATCGGCCAGTTCCTTCGAGCGATCGTTGGATACAGCGCAACGCCAGAGTTGAGTGCACTCCTCTTGCAGGTGTCGTATCTCGTGCTCGGGCTCTACTTCTACATTCTGCCAGTGCGCCGTGCGTCAGCGGTTCGTGCAGCGAGCGGCGCTACCTCTTAACTCGTGGCTAGCGCCCTCGAACTTCGACGCGTCTCCCTCTCGTATGGCGCGCGGAGAGTTCTTCACGGCACATCGCTGACGCTCGAAGCGGGGGAGTGCGTCGCACTTCTTGGTGCAAATGGGAGCGGCAAGACCACCCTCCTGCGCTTGGCCGCTGGCCTTCTGCAACCTGACGCAGGCGAAATCCTGATTGCGGGCACACCCGCTCTGGCTGGACGAGCGGATGTCGGAATCGCCTTTCAAGATTCTCGACTTCTCAGTTGGCGCAGTGCGGCAAGGAATGTCGCCCTTCCACTTGAGGTGGCGCACGGTGTGACCACCGCGGTGCGTGCATCTGCATCCGCTGCGCTCAGCCGTGTGAACGGACTCGCCCTTGCGGATCGTGCGCCCGCCGAACTCTCTGGCGGCGAGAGACAGCGCGTGGCGCTTGCACGCGCGCTGGTGCGCGAGCCAGCGCTCCTCCTGCTTGACGAGCCGTTTGCCGCGCTTGATGCGCCGACGCGGAACCAGTTCAGCGCAGAACTCCCCGAACTCATTGGTGGAGCCGCTGCGTTACTGGTGACCCACGATGTCGCAGAAGCACTCCTGGTCTCTGATCGAGTGCTCCTTCTGACTCCCGCAGGAGAGATTGGTGGCGAGTGGAAGGGACTCCGGTCACTCCCAGCGAGCCAGCGCCGAAGTGCACTCCTTGCGCCAGGTGGCCTCTCACAGCAGGCGGAGCTACTCGCTGCGCTGAGCGGGGTGGTCTATGCGTAGTCTCCAACGCTTCCAGCCGGCGCTGCTCGGGCTTCTCTTCCTCGGTGCATGGGAGGTTGGCGTACGCCTGAGCGGTGTGGCCACCTTCATCCTGCCGCCCCCGTCACTCGTGGCGGCACGCTTTGCTCAGGCGTGGGGTGACGGAACGATGATGCGGCATCTCCTCCCAACGGTGATGGAGGTGACGGTAGGCGGGCTGCTCGGTGGGGCGCTCGGGCTCATGATCGGGATCGGCCTCGGGCTTTCCGGTGCGGCTCGACGACTCGCAAGTCCGTACCTTGTGGCGGCGCAGTCAACGCCAATTCTCGCGCTCGGCCCACTCCTCGTCCTCTGGTTCGGACCTGGAGCTACGGCAAAGATCGCGATCTGCGCGCTCATCACCCTCTTCCCCATGGCGATCGCCACACTCGTCGCGGTTCGAGACGCAGATCGAGGCCTCCTTGAGCTTGGACGTTCAATTGGCGCTTCACGCATCCAGTCCCTGCTGTTGATCAGACTTCCGAGTGCACGCAGCGGGATCTTTGCGGGCGCACGTGTGGCTGCCACGCTCGCCGTGGTCGGCGCAATCGTGGGCGAGTGGCTCGGGGGGAGCGCCGGTCTCGGCATCCTTGTGAATCTTGCTCGCGGTTCACTCTTTGACACACCACTTCTCTTTGCGGCACTCGTTCAGATCGCGCTACTTGGAGCCTTTGCATACACTCTTGTTGTTGCCGCGGAACGGCTAAGCACTCGGATACAGAGATAGGGGGCGTCATGTCACTCGGTCGAAAACTCAATCTGATGTTGGTCGCGGTGATCAGCCTCTCCATTGTGGTTGGTGCGTGCGAGGGTACGCCGGCTTCGCCGACTGCGAGTGCTCCACGCACCGCGTTAAGTGTGGGACTCGGCTATATCCCCAGCGTGCAGTTCGCCCCCTTCTACCTCGCACAGCAGAGCGGCGCATATGAGCGCGCTGGCCTTGATGTGACCATCCAGAACCAGATTGATCCCGACCTGATCAACCTCGTGGGGAGCGGCGCGGTGGATATTGCCCTCGCCGATGGAACTAGTGTGATCCCCGCCGTATCGAATGGGATTCCGATTCGCTACATGGCAACGGTCTACGGCATTCTTCCCAACGTGATCATCGCTCGAGCGGACGCTGGGATCAGCACCCCGAGTGATCTCGCGAACCGAAAGGTTGGGACGCCTGGTCAGTACGGCTCTGGGTACCTGACACTGCTTGGAATCTTGGCCGAAGCCGCTCTCGAAGTTTCGGACATTCAACTCGAGCTCTACCCAGACTTCGGTCAGACGCAGGCGCTGATCACAGGGCAGGCGGACGCGGTGACCGGCTATGCAAACAACGATCTGGTTCAGGCCGAAGCGGCGGGACTTGAGTTGAGCGTCTTCTACGCATCGGCCTCCGCTCCATTCGCAGGACCTGGTCTGATCAGTTCACCGGAGACGATCAGCGCAAAGCGGGACGCGATCCGCGCCTTCATTGCAGCAACGCTTGATGCCATGGAGCAGATCAGTGCGAACCCTGAGCTCGGCGTGGATGCGGCGGCGAAGGTTGTTCCTGAAGTTGCTGCCGATGAGGCAACGCGCGCGAAGTCACTCGCGGTCATGAAGGCAACCATCAACGTGTGGCGTGGACTCGTGCAAGAGTCCGAGGGGCTCGGGGCAATTGATCGCGCTGGCTGGGCCACCTCGCTTGAATTCCTCCGCGGACTCCCTGATCAGGGGATTCGTGCCGACCTCACCGTGGAGGAGCTCCTCGACGAGTCGCTGCTCCCTTAACGCAGCGCGTTCGGAGCAGTGAGCGCCTCTAGACGAGAGGCCAGGGGAGTGCCGGCCACTCAGGGGAGGGCTCGGGGAGGGAGTCTGCCGCCAAGAGGGCGTTGATCCGTTCACGGAGCGCCTGAATCTCTATGTCGCTAATCAGTTCGCGCAGACGCTCGGTGAGCGCATGTGGCACCGGCGCATCAAGGAGTTCAGCACCACGGGTCAGCGCGGTGCGTTCGGCAGCGAGTAGGGGTTCGCTCCGCCAGTTCCAAAGTACGGTGCGCAACTTTGGCTCAACGGCAAAGGTGACGCCATGATCCACGCCGAGGATGACCTCGTCGCTGATTGGGAGGAGGTGCCCCGCCTTCCGATCGCCGTTGTTGACGATCGCATCAAATAGAACGATCGGACGGAGTGCAGCACTGCTTCCATTTACCGCATCAATTGCACGCTGCACGCCGAGGTGTTCAATCCAGAGTTGCACCGCCCCCGCACCGGCTGGGCCGTCGCGAAGGATCGTTGGCGGAACGACGTGGAGGCCGAGCGCCTCACTCACCTCAAACGCCGCAACCTCACGCCCGGCGAGCGTCCCATCAGGGAAGTCCCAGAGCGGCTGCTCTCCGCGGATGGGCTTGTAGATCACCTGTAGCGGGTTCGCCCCCTCCAGCTCACAGAGAAAGGTGGCGTTGCTCGCATCTGCGAGGCGTCCAACGGGGCGCAGGCCCGTTGCGGTGTGAAGTGCAGCGAGCGCTTCAGCGGTGGTGAGGCTCCCCCCTGGCACCGGGAGTTGGTACACGTGGTCGCCGATCAGTTCAGGTAGGCGGCCTTGCGCGCGCAGCGGTGCCCCGTCACTTCGAGCGGCGCTCCGCAGTTTGGGCAGGGTGGACGACCCGCCGCGGCGAGTTGAAGTGCACGCTCGGCGAAGGTGAGCGCCGCCGCGGGGCTCAGCGAGACGCGCAGGACGTCTGGTCCATCAGGAGCATCATTCATTGGCGGCGGTGCGTCGGAGGCGTCCTCTTCGTTCATGTCATCGCGGAACTCAAGGATCAAGCGGTTGACGGCAGGGTCCCATGCCAGTGCAATCGTCCCCACACGAAACTCTGCGTTCAGCGGTTCGGTCAACGTTGGCGCGGTGGGCGGGAGTGGAGATCCTGCCGTTGGGAGTCCAATCTCGCCACCCTCGCCGAGGTCTTTCAGCATTTCGGCAATGCGGCGCGCAAGGATTGCAACCTGCGACTTCTCAACGATCACGGCAGAGATGCGCCCACCTTCGGTGGCCTGGAGGTGGAAGACGCGCTTGCCAGGCTCGCCAATCGCCCCCGCAATAAAGCGATCCGGTGCATCGAAGCGGAGAATCCTGCGCGCCACGCCGCTCCTACTCTCTTCCCAAGAGTCGGCCGATCAGGGAGTGGCGACGCTCGCGCGGTGCGAAGAGGGAGGCGATTCCGGCGGCGGATTCATTGAGGCGGAGGATCGCTGGGCGTTCGCCGCCGAACTTGATCACGCTGATGCTTGCCGGATCAATCACGATGCGCTGAAAGAGATCAAGCGGAGCACCGCTTGCATCGGAGACGATGGCCTTGATGATGTCGCCGTGGCTTACCGCAAGCCAGACATCTTCGTCCTTGAACGTTGCATCCAAGTCACGAATGGCTTCAGTCGCACGCGTCGCTGCTGCGCGGAGCGACTCACCTTCAGGAAACTGCATTGCCGACGGTTGGCGTTGCACCGTTGTCCAGAGCGGGTCCTTCGCCAGAACCTTCAGCTCTTTCCCTGTCCAGCCGCCGTAGTCAACTTCCGTGAGTCGATCTTCAATCTGCGTATCAGGTCGCGCCGGTACGTTCGGTCCTCGCGTGGAACGGATCGCCTCTGCCGTCTCGCGACAGCGCTGCATGGGGGAGCTGAAGATTCCTGCAAAGCGCACCCCAGCGAGGCGTTCTGCGAGCAGTTTTGCCTCACTCCGACCTGCGGAAGAGAGAGGGATTCCCTCACGTCGACCACTGAGGAGAGAGCCTGTTTCGGCGGTTCGTGCGTGTCGGATAAGGACGAGGGTTGCCACTGCTAGGCGAGTGCGTCAAAGATGCGCAGATAACTTGCATCAAGTGGTCGATTCTTCCCGCCTACCTCTGCAAGTGGAACCTCAACGATCGCGCCAGCACGTAGGGCAACCATGTTCCCCCAGCGTCCAGTCTCAAGCGCGTCTACAGCGGCAACGCCGTAGCGGGCACCAAGGACGCGATCGGCAGCGGATGGTGGGCCGCCGCGCTGGAGGTGTCCGAGTCGCGTGCAGCGCACCTCAAGGCCGGTGCGCTCTTCGAGGATTGCAGCGATCGCGTCGCCCACCGCGATCTTGTCCAAACGTGGGTGGCCGAACTCATCGCGCGGCACGTCACCACTCAAGTTGAGCAACGCCTCTGGGAGCTGTACGCCCTCGGAGACGACGATTACGGAAGCACCCGTTGCGTAGCTTCTGCGACGCGTGACAAGCTCGACGAGTCGGTCGATCGCCGCGGCGTCAACTGGCTGCTCGGGCACGAGGATGGTGTCTGCGCCACCAGCGAGTCCGCCCCATGCGGCGACCCAGCCCGCGTCTCGCCCCATCACTTCCACAACGGCAACGCGGTGATGCGACGAGGTGGTGGTCTGGATGCGGTCGAGCGCTTCGGTGACGATGTTTGCAGCAGTATCAAAGCCGAGGCAGCCTTCGGTCCCCCAGACGTCGTTGTCCATTGTCTTGGGGATCGCAACCACAGCGGCGCCGCGCTTGGCGAGTCCCGCAGCGACGGAGAGGGTGTCGTCACCACCAATGACAACGAGCGCATCGAGCCCCAGGCGCTTGATTGACGCCTCAGCCGCATCGAGTCCACCTTCACGCTTGAGCAGATTCGTGCGGCTCGAGCCGAGCACTGTTCCACCGCGCGCTTGAATCCCGCGGACCTCGTCACGGTTCAGTGGTCGCGAGAGGGTCGCGTCTGGGTTCGCGAGGCCGGCCCATCCGTCCAGGATCCCAACAACGGTGTGCCCGCCCGCTTCGGCGCGGCGTACCACCGCGCGGATCGCGGGGTTAAGCCCAGGGCAGTCGCCACCGCCAGTCAAGACGCCGATGCGCAGTCGCTTCGTCTCCATCGTTGGGCTCATCGCTGCGGCCTTGTCATCTGCGCGGGCTGCACGAGTTTGTCGTACTCCTGCGCCGTCACGTAGCCGAGGGCGAGCGCAGTCTCGCGAAGGGTCGCCCCCGATGCGTGTGCCTTCTTTGCAATCTCCGCCGCCTTGTCGTAGCCGATCGCAGGGGTAAGCGCGGTGACGAGCATCAGCGATTCGTCGAGCAGTTCGGTGATGCGCGCCTCGTTTGGCTGCGCCCCGTCAATGCAGTGCAGCGCAAACGAGCGCGATGCGTCAGCGAGGAGGCGAAGTTGGTTCAGCAGGTTGTGCGCGATCAACGGCTTGTAGACATTGAGTTGGAAGTTTCCTTGGCTCGCGGCAAAGGCGATCGCGGAATCAAGGCCGTAGACCTGTACGGCAACCATCGTCAGGGCTTCGGCTTGGGTTGGGTTCACCTTCCCCGGCATGATGGAGGAGCCAGGCTCATTCTCTGGAATGCTCAGCTCACCGAGTCCAGCGCGAGGTCCGGAGGCGAGCCAGCGCACATCATTGGCGAGCTTCATCAGCGTGGCTGCGAGTGTGCGAAGCGCTGCGGAGAGGTGCAGCGTTGGCTCTTGGCCCGCGAGTGCCGTGAACTTGTCCGGCGCGCTGGTAAATGACTGCGCTGTGAGGAGTGCGATCTGCTTCGCTGCACGATCCGCAAACTCTGGGTGACTGTTGAGACCAGTGCCAACCGCAGTTCCGCCGAGTGCGAGCGCGAGCAGGCCGTTGCGCGCGTCTTCGATTCGCGCAATGTCAGCAGCGAGTGCTGCGGCATGCGCACCGAACTCTTGTCCGAGCGTCAGTGGCACCGCATCCTGGAGGTGGGTCCGTCCAATCTTGACAATGGGTGCCCAGGCCTTCGCCTTGGCCGCAATGGAGCCGTGAAGTTGAGTGAGGGCGGGGATCAGCTGCTCGTTCACTGCAAGAACGGCGGCAATGTGAATTGCGGTGGGGAAGACGTCATTAGAGGACTGCGAGAGGTTGACGTGGTCGTTTGGGTGTACGGGCGACTTTCCACCTCGGGTTCCAGTGGCGATCTCGTTTGCTCGCGACGCGATGACCTCGTTGACATTCATGTTGCTCTGCGTCCCTGAGCCGGTCTGCCACACCGAGAGGGGGAACTCGTCGCGCAGCGAACCTGCCGCGATCTCGTCAGCCGCCTTTGAGATACCGGCGGCGATCTCGGCAGGGAGGAGTCCGAGGTCGGCGTTCACGGTTGCTGCGGCGCGCTTGACGAGCGCGAGCGCGTGGATCAGGCGCTGCGGCATCTCCTCTTCGCCAATCGCAAAGAACTGGAGTGATCGTGCCGTTTGGGCGCCCCAGTGGTGATCTGCAGGCACGTCAATCGGACCGAACGAATCGCGTTCGCTGCGTGTGCTGCCACCCTTGTCGCTTCCCATTGCGGCCTCCGAATCTAGGCACGTGCGGCCCCTCCCCCTAAGTGTAGGATCCTCGCGATGGATTCGGTAAAGATTGAGCTTGACCCCTTCCGGACGAGCGATGGGATCCTCCTCTTCCGTCGAACCTTCCGTCCTGCCACGGCGCCAATTGGCGATCTTTTGATCTGCCACGGGATCGGTGAGAGCTCGTCCCGCTACATCCAGGCGGCACGGGCGTTCGCGGAGGCTGGCTGGCGGACGGTGACCTTCGACCTGCGCGGCCACGGTCGCTCCGAGGGCCCACGCGGGTATGTTCCCGCCTGGCGAAGGTTCCATGACGACCTCGCCGAACAGGTGGAGGGACTCAGCAGTCCAGATCGGCCGCTCGTTGTCATCGGGCACAGCATGGGCGGCCTCATTGCATTCGGCGCAGCGGCCGCGGGGAAGATTCGACCTGCGAAGCTTGTCTTGTCAGCGCCAGCGCTCGACGCAAACGTCGCCCGATGGAAGCGAGTCTTTGCCCCCGTTCTCTCCAGGCTCGTGCCGATGCTCCGCATTCCAACTGGGATTGGCGCGGACGTAGATCTTGGCCAACGGTTAGCGAGCGAAGACCCAGACGAGCCCGAGTATCTCTACGCGGTGACATCTCGGCTTGGCGACGAAGCATTCCGTGCGCAGCGTTCCGCCCGTGCCGTTGTCGCCCGAGGCGGAGCCTTCCCTGTAGAGACGCTCGTGATTCACGGGACGGGAGACAAGCTCGTTCGGCCAGAGTGGTGTCGCCCGATCGGCACGCTAGGTGGCGTCAGCTACGAACCACTTGAAGGATTCAATCATCATCCGTTCGCCACGCTGAAATACAGAGACGCGGTAGAGAAGATCCTTAAGTTCATCGGTCGCGCATAGCGACCGAGAGCGCGACGCTACTTCTGTTCGAGTGCCGCGCGCGCCTTTGCGGGGTCATCCACAACGAATGAGAAGGTGGCGCGATCACCCCAGCGGCCGGTGAAGAGGTGGCCGTAGACATTGACACCAGCGTTTGAGAGTCGCTCAAGTACGGAGAGCATCCCGCCAGGCTTGTCGTCAACTTCGGCGAGCACCGAGTCGCCCTCGATAAACTCGTAGTTCCCCGCCTTCAGCACTTCGCGGGTGGCGGCATCATCTGCGGTCTTGAGGATGACGTGCCCGTGCTCGCCAACGCCGCCGCCACCGATCGCCTTCAGGTCAACGGCACGCTTCTCCAGTTCGCGGCAGAGCGCGGCGAGCGCCCCTGGCGTGTGCGAGAGCTGGATGACGAACTGCTTAGACATGAAGGGATCCTAGCGCCACTGAGGTGCGTGCGCCACCCCTCCTCAGGCGTCTGGTGCAGCGGTAGGCTAGCGAGAGTGAGCGGTGGCCAGCCCACCGCGGGGGAGCAATACGGCACTAAGCCAAGCAGGGTGAAGGAGGAGTGGGATGCGAAGCTTCAAGCAGTACATCAACGGCAAGGCGGTCGCCGCCAAGTCAGGGAAGACGATCACCGTTGAGGACCCTTCGACTCGTACAAAGATCGCTACGGTCCCACACAGTGGCAAAGAGGACATCAACGCGGCGGTTGCAGCGGCGCGTGCCGCCTTCCCGTCATGGTCCGCCACCACCCCTGGTGAACGCAGCCTCGCACTTCTGAAACTCGCTGACGCGCTCGAATCAAAGAAGCGCGCGTTTGTCACCGCGGAGTCAGAAAATGCTGGGAAGCCGATCAGCGCCGTGGGCGTTGAGGTTGATGCGGTCGTTGACAACCTCCGCTACTTCGCAGGCGCCGCGCGCAACATGGAGGGGAAGGCGGTCGCCGAGTACCTCCCAGGGCGAACGAGCATGATTCGCCGCGACCCAGTTGGCGTGATCGCCTCCATCGCACCATGGAACTATCCGCTCCTGATGGCGGGCTGGAAGATTGGTCCGGCGCTCGCCACTGGCAACACAATTGTGCTCAAGCCGTCTGCGCGCACACCGATCAGCGCGCTGATGCTCGGCGCGCTGGCGCAGGAGATCTTGCCGCCAGGAGTTTTGAATGTCATCACGGGGCCAGGCTCTGATGTCGGCGCGGCACTCTCGCGACACCCAGGCATTGACATGGTCTCCGTTACTGGCGACACGGCCACGGGGAAGCGCATTGCAGCCGCGGGTGCGGAGAGCGTCAAGCGACTCCATCTTGAGCTTGGCGGCAAGGCGCCAGTCCTCATCTTTGATGACGCGAATCTTGATCTCGCCGCCGAGACGATGCGCGCGGCGAGCTTCTGGAATGCGGGACAGGATTGCACAGCCGCGTGCCGAATCGTGGTCGGGCCGAAGTCGTACGAGAAGTTCGTGGCACTCCTGGAACAGCAGGTGAAGACGATCAAGGTGGGGGCAACGACGGATAAGGCGACGGAGATGGGTTCGCTCATCAGCGCTGAGCAGCTAAAGCGCGTGGAGGGATTCGTCGCTCGCGCGTCCAAGAAGGCGGAGATTGTCCTTGGCGGAAAGACGATCCGCTCCAAGGGGCACTACTACAGCCCAACGATCATCGCGGGGCCGGCGCAGTCTTCGGAGATCGTCCAGGACGAAGTGTTCGGACCAGTGGTCACGGTGCAGCGCGCCAAGAGCGACGAGCAGATGGTGGAGTGGGCGAACGACTGTCGCTTCGGCCTCGCCTCGTCGATCTGGACGAACGACGTAGCGCGCGCCTTCAAGGTCTCCAAGGCGCTGCAGTTCGGCACCGTCTGGGTGAATGATCACTTCACGCTGGCGAGCGAGATGCCGCATGGCGGCTTCAAGCAGTCCGGCTACGGGAAGGATCAGTCCATGTACGCGCTTGAGGACTACACCGTGGCGAAGCACATCATGGTGCGCAGCGAATAGCCGCCCGCATGTTCTAGGCTGCAGCGATGCAGCAGAACGCGCCACCACCACCGCCATTCGAAGACGGCCTCCCACAAGAGTGCTGGTTCAGCGTGGATGTGGAGTGCTCCGGACAGACGCCCCTTGAAGGGAGCCTGATCAGCATCGGCGCATGCCTGGTGGATGATCCCTCGCGCACCTTCTACATTGAGCTGCGGCCAGATCCGAGCAAGGCGTGGGGGCCCAAAGAGGAGCGTGTGCATCGGCTCACCCGTTCGCACTTGGAGACCCACGGTGTTGATCGGATTGAAGGGGTACGGAAGTTTGCCGATTGGGTGCGCGCGACGGGAGAGGCGGTGGCCCCAGAGTCGAGCCCACTCTTTGTTGGATTCAACACGCCGTTCGACTGGATGTGGCTGACCATGGCATTCACCGAGGCTGGCGTGCGCAATCCGTTCGGTATGTCGGCCGTGGACTTGAAGAGCATCTACTACACGCTCCACGGGGGCGACAATCTCACCTGGAAGAAGACGGTGAAGCGTTTCGTGCGACAGGTGTATCCAACCGATCTCGTGGCTGACCATAATGCGCTCGCTGATGCGGTTGAGCAGGCTGAGCTTGCACGGACGCTGCGTGAGGTTGCACGAAAGAATCGAATCCCACCAACGATGCCCCGCGGACGCTAGGGGGGACGCCAGCCATGGCGCTCACCGTCAGCGAGATCAAGCGCATCAACAAGCTCCTGCTCGCCTGGTACAAGGTGAACGCTCGCCCCCTCAAGATCCGTGAGCGGAGCAAGCCGTATGAAGTGCTCATTGTTGAGGTGATGGCGCAGCAGACGCAGATCGCCCGCGTTGATGAGCTTGCGACGCGTTTTCTCAAGCGATTCCCAACACTTCGCGCGCTCGCTCGCGCGGAGACTGCGGAGGTCCTTGAAGCGTGGCGAGGACTCGGCTACAACCGGCGCGCGCTGTTACTACATCGCGCGGCGGAAGCGGCTTACGCATCTGGGGGACTTCCCACCACGCACGAAGAGTTGGAACGCCTCCCAGGGATTGGTTCGTACACGGCGCGAGCGGTTGCCGCGATTGCAAGCGGTGGGCGCGAGATTCCGGTCGACGTGAACATTGCGCGCGTCGTGCAACGGCTTGTGGGCGGTCCGCGTCTGACAGCAAAGCCGTTGCAGGCGGCTGCGAATGCGTTCGGCGCGGAGTTGGGCGACGGGGAGGCCGGCCGTTGGGCGCAGGCGGCGATGGACTTGGCGAGTAGCGTCTGCCGCGCGAGCGCACCCGACTGTTCCTCATGTCCACTCAAGACCGCGTGCGCCTCGGCGGGTCGTGTGGCGGCGAGCAAGAAGAAGGGGAGATCGGCGCCCGTGCGTTTCGGTTCAACAGCGCGTTGGCTGCGTGGTCGCCTCCTCGATGAGCTACGTGACGCAGGGCGCGGCGGGGTGATTATTCGCGGGGCGCGTGGCGAACATCCCGCCACCGCCGTCACCGCTACGATCAAGCGACTCTGTGATGAAGGGCTTGCCGAAAAGGTGGCGACCGCCACCTACCGACTCCCGCGTCGCAAGTAGGAGAGGGGCGAGCCGTGACGGATCTTGAGCTGCTTGATGAACTACTCCTCGACACGATCGTTGAGCAGGAGGGGGAGCAGTTCGCCGCGCTCTATAAAGAGGCGCTCACAACACACTCCGCCCTGGAGACCGCAGACCGCCAGAGCGCATCGAGACTGATCCGTGCACTGACACTCCGCTTCCGTCTCGCCAGCCTTGCTGAAGAGCGCGGCCGAGCCATTGAGATTGAGGAGGCCGCAAAGAGTGCGGCAGACACTGGGCACCGTTCGGTTCAGACACTCTCATTTAGTAACGCGGTACGTGAGGCGCTCGCAGCGGGTGCCTCCCCAGAGAGTATTCGCTCAGAGGTCGCAGGGCTCACGTTCAACCCTGTGCTTACTGCACACCCGACTGAGGCGCGTCGACGCACGCTCGTTGCCCTCCTTGGCAGAATGCGCATCCTGCTGGACCGACGCTCTACTGCGGCTGATCCGGCAGAAGCCGCACTCTGTGTGCGCCGACTTCGAGAGGAGTTCACTAATCTTTGGCGCACCGGCAGCATTCGAACGCGCCTCGTCACCCCACTCGATGAGGTTCGATCAGCGATGGTCCACTTTGACGGCACGATCTTCCGTCTCGCCCCCCGACTCCTCCGTGGGATTGACGAGGCACTGCGGCAACTTGACCCGAGTGAAGGGGAGAGTGGTTCGCGTCCGCCGCACCAGATGCCAAAACTTCGGTGGGGGAGTTGGATCGGAGGCGATCGCGACGGAAATCCAAACGTCACCGCG